>NZ_QUAJ01000009.1 GCF_003391055.1 Psychrilyobacter piezotolerans | reverse complement strand
TTTGCTATTTTGGTTAAACTTCATGTGGATACCTCCGTAAAATATTAGGGTTTAGTCGTCTTAATTTTACATCGAGGTATCTTTTTTTTTCAACCATTTACTTTTTTATTATACAGGAATGCTCCTTTAAGTTCTATAGATAAAAACAATAGTGTGAATGTTTGATTCTTCTAACTTATTTCTCTTTTAGAAAAATTTTAAGTATAAAGAATTACCATTTTTTCTCTTTCGGTTATGCTAACATAATTATATTCTTTTATAGGGAACTCCTTTTAAAGGTTGTTTTGGTGATTACATTTTATGGGATTTTCTTTATGAGGGATTTTTTATTTTAGGTGGTGTACTTGTTTCAATAATACACCTAAAGTGATGCTCTTCTTTTGATAATCCAACATTTAAAATTTTTACCATCATATTTAGCCATGACCATAAAAAAATAAAATCCATTTTTAAATATCCTTTCTTTTTTTTGTTTTCTTTAAGATTAGCTTAAAACTTTTTAATTTTATTTTCACGGTTTGATTTTTTTTAATTTTGCTTCCCACAATATTTTTTACAATTCCTAGTAGGTATTGAAATTCTTCCGATTTAAAAAATATTATTAAATAAGTTAAATTGACTACAAATACGCATATTGATCCTCTTATGACTAGAGCTAACAAACTCCCCTTCTCTATGAAGTTACATAGATAAGTAGTTAAAGTTCCAACTCCTAAAGTTAAAACTATATAAAAAACATATTTTTTAAAATACTCTATTGAGGATTTATTAAACACATACTTATAAACTAAATTTGGTTGAATCCAGAACGGAATTACGATTGTACTTATAGTCGTCCCCATAAATATTCCTGCTAATCCGAAATATTTAATTAACATTAAAGAAGTTCCTAGATTTATTATTGATTCTACTAATGGCATATATTTATCCTGAGTAAATATTCCTGCTTTATTTTTAAACATAAGAATAGATTCTCTCAATCCCGTTATATATAAATTAATCAATATAAAAACAAATGCTAATTTATTCAATAAAAGCCCTCTGTCTAACCACCAATTTATAAATGGTTCCAGAAGATTGTATAAAAATATTACAGTAAATGAATATATCCAGAAGTTAATCAAATAAATTATTTTAAAAATCTTAAAACTTTTATCTTTACTTTCAGTTGCAACAAGATTTCCAACACTCGCACCAATACTATCAATAATCGGAGTTAATAATGTTCTTAATTGTCCTATAATCATTGTATAATTTGAATATAGTCCCACAGTTACAACACCTATAAATCCACCGATTAGCAAATTATCCGTTCCAAAAACAATCCAAATCCCTATATTATGTAAAAATATTGCTTTTACATTCATTATTAAATTTTCTTTTGTTGCCTTATCAACTTCATATTTTTTCTTAGTTTTTATATAAGAATATCTTTTATTTACAATAGCTCCATTGTAAATATTTTGAATTATAAATATTCCAACTTCTATCGATAGATATAATATATAATTTTGAGTTATTGTTAAAACCATTATTTTAACTATCGTTGTTATTATATAAAAACCCAAATTATATTTGGCTAAAATATACTCCTTTTGATCTACACTTATTAGCGCCCATTTATGTGCATTTAAATAACTTATCATATTCTTGAAAACAAATATAAAATAAATTATTCCTATAAATGAAACTCCCTTATTTCCCTTCATTACAAAACCTATAAATGGATATACTAATAAACTTAATCCAAATATAACTAAAGCTAGTATACTGTATAACTTTTTAAATAATTGAACTAATGCTATAACTTCTTCTTCCTTATTTTCAGCTAACGGCTTATACAAATTATAGACTATACTTGATCCTATTCCACCTTCCACTAAACTCATCATAGAAAGAATACTAGACAATATTCCATTAACACCTAAATAATCTAATCCAAGATTATCTAAAAATATCTTCCTTGATATAAAGCCTAGAATTGTTATTATTACCTGGGTTAATAAACTCATATATATATTTTTTATTGAATTTTCAATTCTCATAATTTAATCCTTTTTAATAAATTTTCTAAATATTTAACTTCAACATCCTTAGGAATATTTTCTAAAAAATCTCCATATTTCTCTAACATTAATATAGTTATCTTATATTTATCCTTAGGCATCTCATTTTAGTTTTCTATCAAATGATAAATTTTTTTTAATTCATTCTCTTCAACAAGCCTTTTTATTCCCTCATAAATTCCGTTTAAACTCATTTCAACTACTAATGCATTTTTTCCATTGACCATCTGATCATATACAGCATTAAATTCCGTTGCTACTACTGGTTTGTTAAGTATTCTTGCCTCTGCAATTGTAATATCAAACCCCTCAAATCCGGAGCTTTGAACATATATATCACAGTTTTTTATAAATGGATAAGGGTCGGATTTTACTCCTAATAATTCCTAGATTATCAAATTAAATGCAACAAGTGAAATTATTTGTAAAATATTGGATATAAAAATAAAATAAGTGTGTGTTTTAGAAATTAAGTAAACTTGCTGACTAGTTCTAAGTACTGAATGTTTATATACATAGAAGTATGAAATGCTTGAATTTCACAAAAACATAGTGTATATATATATTATGTTTTCTTTTATTCCTATATCAGTTTTTATAATATAAGGTAAGCATGGAATTAGTATTAATATTAATACTATTGCACCTATAGTTCTATATGCTTTTCCATATAAATCCATGTATCCTTTTATTTCTATTAAGTGGTTTATATAGGCTAAATATAATCGCTGACTCTATCCCTAGATTTGTTAATGATAAAATAGATAATATATCAGTAAATAATCCTTCTATCCCTAAATATTCAACTCCTAATATATATATTAGGAGTAATAAATGCTAAAATACTACTTATTATTTGACTTCCTATTCCAAATACCATATTGTTAATAGAATTTCTTACTCTTATTGTTTATTTTCTCCAAATATTTTTCTTTTTAATATAGGAACTATATTAGTTATCCTATACCTTAGTACAGCTCTTTTTCTTTGTTTAAAAAAGTTATAACCCAAAAACCACTTCACAAATTCCTCTTCAGTTATATTATTTTTGTTTTCTAATATTCTTTTTTTTATATCAATCCAATAATCATTATATTCTTCATCTACACCAAATAAATGTATTTTTTCATCCATTAATTCACTAAAATGTTCTTTTAATTCTTTGTCAATATAAAAATCAAATTGCTCTAGTTCTTTTTTGCTCTTGCCTTCAGCTACTAATCCTAAAATAGTTCTAAAGCATTTTTCGCATTTACAACAGTTTCTGTCATTAAACGAGCACACCCTAAGAGTATACTTATCATTTATTTCATTTTGTTTTTTGACAACTAACCTTATTTTATCTTGTCTAATTAATTCAAACCCATCATGTATAACTCCTCCCGAAGAATATTTAATTTCTATATCTACTACTGGATCAGATGAACAAGAACCTCTTTCTTCTCCTAAAGAATAACTACTAGCAATATATATATTTTCTACATTATATTTATATGCTAATGGTATAGCATGTCCTATAAATGACATTCCATGTTGTAAACCAAACCACCATGAACTTTTTAATTTTTTACTATACTTTTTATCTACTTCTTTTGAAATAATAAAAGTAGCAAAATTTGACTTTACAAACTTCGTTTCAAGGTTATTTTTTATGCCGAAATCTGTTATATTTTTTTTATCTGAATCGAATACATCATTTTGTATAATCTTATTCTTATACCAGCCATATATATTTATTAATAAAGGGTTTTTGCCAACAATCCTTATACATGTTGCTATTGAATCTAATCCTCCACTAAATAATTGTGCTGCTGGTCTCTTCACTTCATATTTATTGGTAATGACTTTTACTGGAACTATTACTCCACCTAGTTTATAGCTAAAATACATATCTTGATATGCATTTTTTATTTGTTTAAGTGAATCATAATACTCTCTGTCAATTTCTTCTATCCATAAAATACAATTTGTAATCCACATTAAAGGCATAATATTTGCTACAAATGGTATTACTAATATGCTTAGTGGGATATTTTCAATATTTTCTTCATACTCTACAAACATATGAAGTTCATCTTCAAAAAACTTTTTAAGGTCATCTGATACTGAAAAAAAATAATCTATTCTATTTCCTATTATATCTACTTTATCTAACCTAACATGTCCTTGAGTTTTCATATAATCACTCCTTCTTATTAAATTGGTTTTTCCACATGTTTATATTATCTATGTTTAATTTTATATTAGTTTTAAATTCACTATGTATATATTTTTCTAATTTATCTATGTCCGTTCTATCTAAAACATTCATATTATAATCTTTCCCCATCTCTCTTGCTCTATTGTCAATAGATAGTATTATAGTTCTTCTTCCTTTTTGCATAGCTCTAATACCTGCATGTAGTCTAGTTCCAACATAGTCTAAATCTATATCCGATTCTAATATCCTATCATACTCTTCCAAATGGGGATCAACTAATATAAATTTATCTGAGATAGATTTTATATAATCAAAATCATTCGATCCTTGTATCCAACAATATACATTTTCGTAATTTTTAAATAATATTTCTGCTAATTCCTTATCTTTATCGATATCTTTCCTGTAATCAGTAAAAGTACATATTACATTTTTGGATTTTCTAGTAGGTATATTTTCACAATGTTTTTCAGTTAATGACCATAAAGTAGGACACCCTGTATTAATTACATTATTTATACCCATTTTTTTAAGCATATTTTCTGTATAACTATCTCTTACAGAGTGTAAATATTTAGGTGTTAGTACTTTTTTATATAGCAATTTGGTATACCAATTGATTTTATCTCCATAATTTTGACTACCTACTCCCATCAATACTATATCATTATTACTAAAATTTTTAATATTCCATAGATGTATATTCCATTGATTTATTGGATAGCACATATTAAATGCTAATAAATTTGTACCTCCTACAAATCCTATTTCTGTCTCCCTCATCTTAATAGAGCTTATTTTTGTAACCCTCTCATGAGTTGGAACTTTTAAAAACATTGTTCTAGGAAAAATATCTCTAAGTTGTGATTTTACACACTCCATAATTATTTCATCTCCCACATTTCTTGTACATACACTTGTATCTAACACTGATATCATCTTCATGCTATTTCACCCCCTAAATTATATTATATAGTTTTTCTAACTCTTCATTATTTCCATAGTCCGTATCCCTGCAGTTTTCCGCTAATTTTTCTCTTAATTCTTTGCCCAGATAAAGTTTTTCTATTCCATCGGCTATCCCTTCAGATCCCATCTCTGTAATATAGCCATCTATACCATCTTTCACCTGACTTTTCGCAGTAGGGTAGTTTGTTACAACAATGGGTTTTCCCAGGATCTGTGCCTCTGTTACGGTTACAGCTTTCCCTTCATATCTTGAAGGCTGTACATAAATATCACATTTTTTCATATATGGATAGGGATTTATCTTTTTACCCAATACTATAAAGCTGTCTTCCAGTTGATTTTCTTTTATTAGGCTTTTTATCATCTCTTCATCCCCACCGTATCCTATGACGTACCACTTAATATCTTTATAACCTCTGTCATGGAGTATCTTTAAAGCCCTTACTCCGTTATCTATTCCCTTTGCATGGGATAACCTTGCCACAGAAAGTAAATTGAAGTTTTCCTTGAATACGTCTTCTTCTAACTCTTCTTCAGACATTTTTTGTATAAATTCAGGTGATGTTATATTTTCTATCAGAATAATTTTATCTTTTAAAGATGGATACTTGACTAAAAAAGAAGTTGTCACAGAATCCGATATAGAAACTATATAATTAAATTTATTCCACATATCTAGATCCAACTCTATATCTGTCCTTATATTGGAATAATCTGTATGTATCCAAGCTATCTTTGTTTTAGCATTTACCTTTTCAGCTACAAAATAATGCGGCCAAAGATAGCTGATTGCTACATCGTATTTTTTTTCTATCTTAGGTAGGTATGGAAGAGTATATTTCCACATATATTGCATCTGTGAGTAATCCTCATTATTAGTTTTATTTTTTCTTTGATTTTTTATCCCCTTTTTCTTTGCTATTAATCTTCCCAGCCCTATTCCAATATTTCCTTCCTTTATCACCTTCCCTATCCCTTGCCTAAATGTTTTATATTTTTTTATCTCAGGGAGAAGATTTGGGGTACTCGGTAAAAGCTCCATAAAATCCCCTGTATGACTATAGAGTATGAGATCAACCTCGTTATTATTATAATCAAAGTTGTTTAACATACTAATTAGACTTCGTTCTACCCCTCCTACTTGCATATCGAAAGACGAAATCAATATTTTATTCATAGATTTCCTCCACTTTAAATAATTTCGTATAATTTATAAAATTCTTCTATTATCTTTTCTTTTGTAAAACTTACGTCAACTAGAGCTTTTTCTATTTTTCTTTTATCCAATTCTCTTTTATCTTTTTTACTCGTTACTGCATCAACCCATTTTTCAACAGCATCGTTTAAACTTACTCTTTCTATCAATCCCAATTCTAAATCAATTTCTTTTGGAAGGTTGCTCGAAACAATGCAAGGTAATCCAGCAACTTGTGCTTCAACCCCAACCATCCCAAAGCCTTCAAATAATGATGGAAAAATAAATATATCCATAGCACCCAACAAATTATCCGTGTCTGTTCGATATCCTGTAAAAATAACTTCTTTTTCTAAATTATATTTTCTAACTAAAGCTAATAAGTTTTCTCTTTCATCTCCATCACCAACTAACAAGACTTTAATTTTTTCATTATTGGATTTTAATTTCTTTGCAATCTCTATTATAAGTTTCTGATTTTTTAGAGGAATAAATCTGCCTACATTTCCAATAACAAATTCATTTTTATCAACACCTAATTCCTGTCTTATTGATTTTCTATTAGAATTATTTAATATAGTTTTATATTCAATAAAATTAGGTAAAAAACTATATTTATTGGAATTAACAATAGAGTTTCCAAACAAAAATTTACCCGCTCCTTCACTAACACCGACATATTTTGTAGTTGCATATTTTATCATCAAATTCATAAATAAATAATATATTTTTTTTACCAATCCAAAGTTAGTTTCTTGACTTGTATGAGCATGTGAGATTCTTATCTTTACTCCTGCTCTCTTAGCTGCGATCATTGCTATTCCACAATTAAATAATGTATGTGCATGAACAACATCATATTTTTCTTTTTCAATAACACTCTTTAAATCTGATATAGCTTTTAATACCCCTCTTTCTCGAACTGGCTTTAATCTTATTATTTTCCCACCAAGTTTTATAATTTCATCATCATAATAGGATCCATTATCTACATATTGAAGGAATGAAAATTCAATCTTTTTTCTATCTATATTCCTGTATAAATTCATAAGCATTGTTTCCGCTCCCCCCATATTCATTGTTCCAACAACATGTAAAACTTTAATTTTATCACTCATATTAATTCACCCTTATAGCTTTGAAATAATATACTTAAGTTTTCTAAATAAAAATTTCTTTTTATATTCGCCATTAATTTTTTCATAAAAAAAACCGACATCTTTATCTTTAATGGCTCCTATGAATTCCTTGGTAAAATATTTAATCGAACCTTTATTTTCACTTGCTTCTATAATATTTTCATCGCTTAAGTATTTCAAAATTGAGCTTTCTATTTCTCTTTTAGGTAATTTGCCTACAAAACAATTTTCTATACAGGTTTTTAAGTAATTTAAAAGCATTATGCTAATCCCTCCATATCTTTTCTCTCTACTATCTTGGTAAAACTCTTCGATCACTTCTTTTTGTATCTTATATCCATTGACAGCATCACTAAACATATAGCTCATATATCCATTTGTATTTCCGCCATATCTATAGTTATAAACATTATCGGTTATGATCTTTATCTTCTTAGCTTTTAAAAATACTTCTAGGTTCAAGTACAGATCCTCACCCAAAAACTCGATATTTTTGAGATATTTCCCCGATTTTTTTATCAATTCACTTCTATACAACTTTCCAACTAAACTTGCAGGGAAAGGATGCCCATGTAAGTATGCCGATGCAATATCTGTTCTTATTTTATCTCCAACTATAATTTTATTTTCTTTAAAATAAATATTATTTTTGCTACTTCTTTTTATAATTGAAAATCTATCTATAAATTTACAGGTATTTCCTATTACTATATCTAAATCATGTTTTTCGGCTTCATCTACCAATTTTTTTAGACTTTCTTTTTCAACATAGTCATCAGAATCACAAAACATCAGATATTTTCCTTTAGCTAAATTTACTCCTCTCCTTCTAGTTAATATTGATCCCTCATTTTCCTTATCAATCACTCTTATTCTGCTGTCTTTATTCTTATATTTATTACATACATTTAAACTATTATCTGTAGAACCGTCATTAACTAAAATAAGTTCAAAATCCTTAAAACTTTGATTTATAATTGATCCAATACATTTTTCTAAATATTTTTCTGCATTATAAATTGGAACTACTATACTTACTTTCATATACTCCTCCTCACTAGAGTTTAAAAAATTAATTAACTCAACTTGTGCAAATTTAAGCAGGAACTCTAAATTCTTCATAAAGTTCCTCTAACTTTCCTCCAGACAAAGCTTTTTTATATACATAAGAAATGACTTCAATTTCCCATCTACGACCATAGTATTCTATTATTCTCTTAGAATTTAAAGATGCATCAGTGCTCACTGTTATAGCATACTGTTATTATGCTTATTAAAGGGTTATCCTTCATTCTTAAACCTCCCACACCTAAATCTTTATTGAATTCAATTATTAATATTATCCTAATAAACCCTTATAGCTTTGAAACAATATACTTAAGTTTTCTAAATAAAAATTTCTTTTTATATTCGCCATTAATTTTTTCATAAAAATAACCAATATCTTTATCTTTAATGGCTCCTATGAATTCCTTGGTAAAACATTTAATTGAATCTTTATTTTTACTTGCTTCTATAATATTTTCATCGCTTAAATATTTCAAAATTGAGCTTTCTATTTCTCTTTTAGGTAATTTGCCTGCAAAACAATTCTCTATACAGGCTTTTAAGAACTTTAAAAGCAATATACTAATCCCTCCATATCTTTTCTCTCTACTATCTTGGTAAAACTCTTCGATCACTTCTTTTTGTATCTTATATCCATTAACCACATCACTAAACATATAGCTCATATATCTACTTGTATTTCCGCCATATCTATAGTTATAAACATTATCGGTTATGATCTTTATTTTCTTAGCTTTTAAAAATACTTCTAGGTTCAAGTACAAATCATCCCCGAAAAACTCGATATTTTTGAGATATTTCCCCGATTTTTTTATCAATTCACTTTTATACAACTTTCCAAATAAACTTGCAGGAAAAGGATCCCCATGCAAGTATGCCGATGCAATATCTGTTCTTATTTTATCTCCAACTATAATTTTATTTTCTTTAAAATAAATATAATTTCTCTTTATAATTGAAAATCTATCTAGGAATTGACAGTTATTTCCTATTACTATATCTAAATCATGTTTTTCGGCTTCATCTACCATTTTTTTTAGACTTTCTTTTTCAACATAGTCATCAGCATCAGAAAACATCAGATATTTCCCTTCGGCTAAATTTACTCCTCTCCTTCTAGTTAATATTGATCCCTCATTTTCCTTATCAATCACCCTTATTCTACTGTCTCTATTCTTATATTTATTACATACATTTAAACTCTTATCTGTAGAGCCGTCATTAACTAAAATAAGTTCAAAATCCTTAAAACTTTGATTTATAATTGATTCAATACATTTTTCCAAATATTTTTCTGCATTATAAATTGGAACTACTATACTTACTTTCATATACTCCTCCTCACTAAAGTTTAAAAAGTTATTAAATACATGAAACTCTTACTCTCATATGCTATACTCCCTAATATATTCCTAGTATTACACTCCTATAATGAATTCCCATTGTTATTGCTTGATCGTAGAAAAAGTATACAAAATAAGCAACAACACACCCTATATAAAGTATCTTTCTATCGTTCCCCTTAAAACAATTTTTAATTATATACGGCAGTAGTACTAAATTTACAAGACTTAAGTACATACTAAATCTCACAAAGATCCAGTTATGGAGTGAAAAAATCATAAATACAAAATTTAATAATGATATATTTATAAACACATTGGAAAACTTCCACTTCTTTGCCAATACTTCTCTTTTATAGAATGCTAAAGCTACCGGTACTGCTGAGATTATTATTCTTAATATATGAGCTCCCCCCTCATTAAAATTGGTTAAATAAATGGAATATTCACCGATTACTGCTGCTCCTACACCTATTAGCATATTATAAAATACCGCTCCAAACAACGAACCAACAATAAATAATCCCATCTTCTTACTCCACGGCTTTTCCTGGCCAAAGAAATAACAAATCAACAGGAAGGGGACTGTTGAATGGAATAGCGACAATATACCCAGAAGAATAAGGTATTTTATGAATTTCTTTTCTATTATGTATTTGATCCCAAAATAAAAGAAGATAGAAGCCGCTAATGTCTGTCTTATCCCATTCATAGTTACTAAATAATATCCAGATGTTATATACATATATACTGAAAGTTCAAAATATGTGGAATATTTTTTTATAGCCCCCAATATAAATAAATTAGTTATTAATGCTGTTACCAACAACAAAAGCTGTGGATCTGATGATATTTTATTCAATATTATTATTAATCTATTAAAGGCATATTCATATCCTACATCATAGCCCAGTCCTGCTAATCTATAACTATGTTTATAAAAATATGTGTCTCCTATATTCCACCTTAGTCCTGAGACTAAAATTAAAATACTAGTTGTTATATAAAAAAATATTATATTTGGTTCTTTAAAATAACGATTTAGTTCATTCCTTTTTCCATTAACTCTTCCTGCATAGGATATTAATGTAGAAAAGAATAAGGTTATATAAAATATTTCCATAAAAATGCTCCTTTGTTATCCTCCCCGGCATTTTTTAAGATATAAAGGAAAAAGATATATCCTGCGGGCAGTGCTAAAAATGTCAGTATTTTTAACGGACTTTCTTTCAAAAAAGATTTATTTTTACATATTATACTACTGGCTACATAGTGTATACATTCTTTATATTTATACAGTAGTCCGGTATTTGGATATTTCATATTTTCTTTTCTATAAAAAGAAAATCCCTTTGGATTTTTTAGATATTGATTTAACATATTTTTAGATGATCCATCTTCTAAATACTCTACTATACATACTACTTCATTCATTAATGCCAGTTCGTAATCTAAGTCATATTTTTTATATTTATAATCCAATCCTACATATTTCTCTCCTTTAAACAAAGGATAAGGATATAATTTAGTTATTTCTGTTCTATAAATAAATTTCTTATCCCCTCTCACACCATGCTTACTATAAAGTTCAAACGACTTACTAGTTTTTAAATCTTTTGGAAATCTTGTTCCTATTAATTCTCCATTTTCTTTAGCATTTAATGCTGCGAAACCACAGATTTTTTTATCTTTATTTGTTTGCCAAAATTTTAATATTTTTTCCACCGCATCGTCCGTCATATAGTCATCTGAATCAATACATACATTTAATTCAGTATCTATCAAACTATAGGCTGTATTGTGTGCCCCGTGCATGCCTTGATTCTTTTGATAATAATATAATATATCAAAATCATTTTTTTCACCCTTCCATTTTTCAACCATTTTTTCTGTCCCATCACTTGATCCATCATCTATTATTAACCATTTAAAATTTTTTTCACTTTGTCTTTTTAAGCTTTCATAACATTTATATAAAGTATATGCTCTATTATATGTTGGAGTAAAAATTGTTAACTTCAATTTTACCACCTCTTTTTTAATTTTTGTATAGAGTTAAATATTCTTTTACTTTATTTTCAATAGAATATCTTTCTGATTTTTCAGTACCTCTAGCAACTACCTCCTCTTTTATTTTTTTATTTTCCATTACTTCTTTTATTTTCCCCTTTAATTCGAGGGTTTTACCTTGTTTAAATAAAATCCCACAGTTCTTAACTAAATCTGTTAATCCTGGAACATCACTAGCTATAAACGGGATCCCACTGGCCATTATTTCAAGAGCCGATATTGGTAATCCCTCATAAAATGAGGATAAAATAGCTCCGTCACACATCTTTAACAAATTAGGAACATCTCTTCTGTACCCTAAAAATAAAACCCTATCTTCTATTTTTAGATTCTTTACTTGATTTATACATTGTTCCTTTAATTCTCCTTCCCCCACTAAAAGTAACTTATATTCAGGATCTAAATGCGCCATTGCATCTATTAGTGTAGCATGATCTTTTGGTGGAGAAAATCTAGATATCATTATCAGTATTTTATCCCCTACTTCTAGATTAAATTCTTCCCTTTTATTTGGCTTTGCAGTAATATAATCATTTAATTTAATTCCGTTTTCTATTACAATGTCTGTGTTTTTATTTTTCCCAATCCAGTTTTCTAACTCTTTTTTCACCTCAGAGGTAATGGAGACAACCTTATCATATCTAGAATACATCCACCTATCTATAATTCTAAATATCTTATTACCTCTTCTTCTATTTGTCGTACTATGTTCTGTAGTAATATACTTAATCTCTTTAGGTAATAAATAACTGGCAAAAGCTGTCCATAATTGTGCTGAGTAAATATGTGTATGAACTACATCATATTTTTTTAATACTTTAACCAATCTAAAAATATTTTTAGGACTATATATATCCCATTTATTACTTAGATGTATTATATTAATTCCTTTTCCCTTCAAAAAATCATCGTATACTCCATTTACGCTGGTTAAAAGAACTATGTCTACATCGATATTATTATTTTTCATTTCAACAGCCATATCATATATTAATTTTTCCACTCCGCCTGATCCTAAATTATGATTTACTAATGCTACCTTCATTATAAATACCTTCCATATTTTGCAATATTTTTTTTATAGAATATTTTTCTGCATACTTTAAATTATTCTTTTCTATTCTTCTATAGTTTCCTCCCACTCCCAATTTTTTTATCATTTCACTTGTTTTGCCATAATCATCAACCTCTACTAAATAACCATTTTTATTATCTATTATAATATCTCTATTTCCTCTTATATTAGTCACAACAAAAGGTTTACCTTGAGCCAACCCCTCCATTATATTCCTCGGAAGTCCTTCCCTATAGGACATAGAAACTAACACATCACTAGTTGCTATAATATCATTTATATCTTTTCTAAACCCTAAAAATAATACTCTTTTTTTTAACTTTTTATTTTTTACATAACTTTTTAATTCTTTTTCCTTGTTTCCAACTCCAACTATCAAAGCTTTAAATTTAGGCTCTAACACTTCAATAGCTTTTATTAGCTGAATTTGATTTTTATTTTTATTAAGCTCTCCTATTGTAGTAATAATAAAGTCTTTTTCTGATAATTCAAATTCTTTTCTTACCTTTTCTCTATTGCCTTTAGAATATTTTTCTAGATCTAATCCCACACCATCTATTTTATATACTTTGGTTCTGCTACCAGCCATTTTCTGTGCTCTTTCAAAGTCTTCCTGATTTATAGTTATTATTTTGTCTGTCCATCTCATAGCTATATACTCTAACGGATAATATAACAACCAATTGAGCAGAGGTGCTCCATCATAAAAGTGAAATCCATGAACTGTATATGTAATATTTTTTAACTTTAAAAATCTAGCTGCCACTCTTCCTATAAAAGCTGCTACCGGTGTATGGAAATGTATGAATTCAAATTTTTCTTCCGAGAGCAATCTTTTTATCTGTTTTAGTGCTTGTAAGGAATAGATAGAAAAAGGGTTTCTACTAAATTCAATATTTATCCAATTATTATCTTTCAGCTCCTCTATCTCTAAACATTCTGAACAGTTTGTTGCTATCCAAACTTCATAACCATTTTCTTCCAATTTTTTTATATGTGGAATTAAAAAACCTTTAATGGTTTTTTGGAGTGTTGCCACAACGAGAACCTTTTTCATCCCTCCTCACCTTCCTAAGAGAACCTCTCATTCAATTACTCTTTTTCCTCATTTCCCATAAATTCATCAACTATTATCTGTCCTTCAGGGGAAACTCCCTCTCTACAAAATACTTTCTTCGCTGTGAGGAGTATTATCTTCAGGTCCATGAGAAAACTATAGTTATTTACATACTCCACGTCCATTTTAAATTTTTCATCCCAGGAAATACTGTTTCTTCCCTTTACCTGGGCCCACCCGGTAATCCCCGGCTTCACCTCATGCCTTCTTCCCTGTTCCTTGGAATACCTGCTTAAATACCTTATGAATAATGGCCTTGGCCCTACAAAGCTCATTTCCCCCCTAAGTACGTTCCACGCCTGGGGCAGTTCATCCAAGCTGGTGGACCTGAGCAATAACCCAAACTTGGTAAACCTCTTTTCATTTGGAAGAAGTTTTCCCAGAGCGTCCGCTGTATCCAGCATAGTCCTAAACTTATACAGGGTGAAAATTTTGCCATCCTTTCCAGGTCTGTCCTGTTTAAAGATGACAGGGGATCCCAGTTTAATTCTCACCAGTACCCCCACTATGAGATAGACCCACCAGAATCCGGAAAATATTATTAAAGCAAATACAATATCCATTAATCTCTTGAAATATTTCCTATACACCCTTCCCTCCTTTATCATTTTAGCCAAGATTATTTGGAAAACTCCCTCAGTTTTTCAACCACCTTCACCACTTCCTTTTCTTTAAGGTTTGTGCTGCAAGGTATGTTGAGGGTATTTTCTACATAATATTTTGATTTTTCTATCTTATAACTCTGATAATCTTTAAATGGTTTCTGTTCAGACATAAGTCCCCAGAGAGGACAGGTCTGGATTCCAGCTTCAGTAAGTTTTTCAAAAAGCTCATTCCTGCTGATTCCATACTTTTCCTTATCTATAACTATCGCATAGAACCAATGATTGGAGCGGGTCCCCTTATTAACGGAAAGAAGCTCAATACCTTCTATATCTTCAATCATAGTTTTATAAAGGTTATAATTTTTTATTTTCACCTCTACAAACTCCTCTAATTTTTTCATCTGACTTACACCAAAAGCTCCCTGAACATTGGTAAGGCCATAGTTATACCCCACCTCATCATGAGAGATATAAGGAGATGGTGTTTTTGCCACTGCTGCAAGAAACCTTGCTTCCTGCAAAAGATCTAAATCTTTCGAAAGAATAACTCCTCCTCCTGCTGCTGTTATTATCTTATTGGCATTAAAGGAAATAACTCCCAGATCACCCACGGTTCCTGCATGCCTTCCCTTGTATTCCCCTGCTGTATAAAAGCTTCCCATGGCTTGGGCTGCATCTTCAAGAACCTTCAATCCATATCTTTCAGCTATTTCCATTACCCTTTCCATATCGATGAGATTGCCAAAGAGGTGTACAACGGCTATGACCTTTATTCTTCTCCCGCTTTTTTTGTTGTAGATGCCCTCCTCCCTTTCTTCGCATTCTATTTTCAAAAATTCTTCCAACTTATCCAGATCCATATTCAGACTATTGTCACAATCCATAAATATTGGATGAGCCTTTAAATATACTGCTGCATTTACAGTAGATATAAAAGTAACATTGGGAACTATAAACTCATCTCCATCCTCTATGCCGAGCAATCTATAGGCCTCATGTAAACCAGCTGTTCCACTCTGTACAGTGACTACCTTTTCTAAATTGGTATATCTGGCAAGCATCTCCTCAAATTCCGTCACAAATCTCCCTCTAACTAACCACCCTGTCCCTATACACTCCCTTATATTTTCAAGAGCATCCTCTGATAAATTGGGAACAGACAGGGATATATCTGATTGTTTCCCTTCCCAGAATCCTTTAATTTCCTTCATATTTACCTCCCTCTGATTCAATGTTTTTCCTCCCATCTTACCTCCTGTAGAGAGGAAAGAATTCAAGATTTTCTCCTTTTTTCTCCGGCCTTTTCTTCTCATGAAGTTTAGTAAGATTGTTATATACTTTGTGATCATGTATCTTTTCTCCAATGTAAAATTCCAAAGCTCCATTTTTATTGAATGAACTCTTAAACTTAAAGAGGGTATCCTCTGCTCCACCGTATCCTCCGCCTAAATGAAAGGTTTTATATCCATTTTTTAAACCCCATAGGGCAACAGTATATATGAGAATGTTGTTGGGTGATTCCCTGTAATATTCAGGATCGGTAGCATGTAAGTGCCCATGTATTCCATCTTCTCCAGCTAAAACAAGAATAGCAGAAACAACCTTATCTTTATAAGTAGTTTTAAATATGAGTGCCCTTTCCCTCAAAAGAGCTCTCATATTTTCAAAATACTCCCGGGGAAAATAGTAATAATTTTCTGCATTATTTTTATTCATTGTCATATAATAGAGGTCTATAAATTTATCCCAGGCTTGGTTGCTGTTATCCATTTCTGCCTTGAACCCCTTTTCCATGGATCTTTTTATACTTTTGCGACAAGTTCTCTTCATATTTAAAAGGATCTCCTCTTCGGAACTCAAATCTATGTATACAGTAGCCCCGGCATTTATGGTCTTGACATATCTTTCCATAAACCTGTGGTTCCTTAATATGGGATGAAACCTTATAAACTCTGAAATTATTTTATTTTTTTTGCAGTAACTCTCGAATTCTTCTCTGAAATTTGATATTAACTTAGTGAGTTTTTCTGAACTTTCAGGAAAAAACAATGGACCTCCATATCCATAAGGGGTAGTGATGTCATAATATCTTCCTTCTGATAATTCAATATCCCTTTTTAAAAAGAGATATTCTACCCTCCCATCCCCACCTTCATATTGGAATTTTTCAACCTTTCCATCCCCATTCAACTCATAAATCTTGGCATACTCTTCTTTAAAATAAATTCCCATCTTGACTCCTCTCCTTTTTAATTCATACTTTTTCTAAAGTAAATTAATCAGAATATTTATCCTCTTTCTATTTTTCGCAATTGTTTTTATTCACTTCCTCAGGTTCTTTAAAGGTTACTACCATCTTTTTCATGATTTCTTTTAATCTTCCATATTCATGGGAGTTTAATTTTTCTTCCAGTTTTTCTAAATAAACTAAATTATCCATTTCATTTTTATCATCTAATTTAGCTATGTATATTTTTTTATTCTCTGTTTTTTTTGCACTCTTCACGTCATAGAGTAATTCCTCATATAATTTTTCCCCAGGTCTCAGTCCTATTATTTCTATGTCTATATCCTCTCCCAAGGTCAATCCGGATAATTCAATCAGATTTTTAGCTAAATCCATTATTTTTACCGATTCTCCCATATCTAAGATAAATACTTCTCCACCCTTACTCATGATTCCAGCTTCTATAACCAAACTTGCGGCTTCTGGTATGGTCATAAAATATCTTGTTATTTCTGGATGAGTTACTGTAATATTTTCCCTTTCATTTATTAGCTTTTTAAATAATGGAATCACACTCCCATTACTTCCCAACACATTTCCAAATCTTACTGCTATAAATTTAGTTTTACTTTTTGTATCCTTATCCTCCACCAACATCTCAACTACCCTCTTAGTAGCTCCCATGATATTAGTAGGATTTACTGCCTTATCTGTAGATACACCAACAAATCTTTCCACCTCGTATTTATCCGATAAATCTATTATATTTTTAGTACCAAAGATATTATTTTTAATGGCTTCCTCTGGATTATGTTCCATCAATGGTACATGTTTGTGTGCAGCAGCATGGAAAACTATATTAGGTCTATATTTTTTAAATAAATACTCCATTTTTTCTTTTTCCCTTATATTTCCTATCTCACTTATAATATCTAAATTAGGATGTTTTCTTTTTAATTCCAATTCTAAAAAATATATAGAATTTTCATTTAGATCTATATTTATTAATTTTTTAGGATTATATTTAGCTACCTGTCTTGAAAGTTCCGATCCTATAGATCCTGCTCCTCCAGTTATTAATACTACCTTCCCCTCTATACCATTAGCTACCTCTTTACTATTTACATCTATTATTTCACGCCCCAGAAGGTCCTCTACCTTGACATTTCTAATTTGATTCAGGTAGGAACTTCCCTCTAAGATTTCATTATAACCAGGTAATATCTTGACTTCTACCTTCTCCGTATCTATTAATTTATAGACTTTCTTTATTTCCTTTCCCCTCATAGTTGGGATAGCTATTATAATCTCCCTAATGTCAAATTCATCCACTAATCTCGGAATATCAAATCTGTTTCCCCAGACTCTTTTACCATGAAGGATCATATTTTTTTTTTCAGGATCATCATCTATTAATCCTATTATTTGCAGTTTAAAATCAGAATTTTTTCTAGCTTCCATTAAAAGTGCTTCTCCTGCTTCTCCTGCACCCATTATTAAAACCCTGGTTTTATCAATTTCACACTTTCTTTTCCTCTGAATACTCATTAAGGTTCTTTTTATCCTGATTATATATCTTCCCATCAACAAAAATCCTATTTCAAATATTATTAAAAGTGAGAATAATCCCATAGGAAATTTAGCTAGATTTAAAAATACTATTCCTAAGACATACAGTATATTAGATAATGCAACTGTAGAAATTATATTAAATACATCCAACGAATCCATATATCTCCAACTTTTTAAATTTATTTTTAAAACTAAATTTAAAATAATATAAGCAAATAAAAAATGAAGTACATATTTAATTTTAAAATATTTCCCCCAATCACCTTCAAATTTTATTATAAAAGAAAATACAAAAGCAGAACTCAGTAGCAGCATATCTAAAAATAATTTGATTATGTGTCTTGTCCTAGCATCTTTTATCATCCTCATCACCTTATTTTTTTAATCTATATTGAGGGCAGTCACCACTTCCATCTGAGAAGCTCTTCTGGCAGGAAGCAGCCCAAATATAATTCCTGTAAAAAGAGCAGAAATTAATATCCCTGTTATATGTTCTATCTTAAAAATTGGAGGGACTCCTATAATTCTACCTATAATTATCCCTCCTAAAATTCCTGCCAGAATACCTGTTATCCCTCCCGCTAAGGAAATAAAACTTCCTTCTAGAAGAAATATCTTCAAAATAATATTTTTGCTTATTCCAACAGCTCTCATAATTCCTATATGACTCGATCTTTCTCTGACATTTGCTGCCATAAGATTGCTAATTCCTAGCCCTCCCCCTATCATGGCTATAATTCCTATTGCTTTTAAAAAAATATCAAGAGTTTTTTTTATCTTCTCAATCTTTTTATACCCTGCCGAACCTTCTAAAATATAAAATTCACCCCTTCTCCCATATTTTCTTTCCAATTGTTGGATTACCATGGGAAGAAGATCCTCTGTATTCTCTCCATTTTGAAAAGCTACTATCATCTGGTCATATTTTTTTTTATTCAAAATGTTTTCCAAAGTTTCTAACCCTATGATTCCCTTCCCTCCCGGTCTAATCATCTCAACAGGATTTTTTTCGTGGTATTCTCCTATGACCCTTAATTTTACTCTACTTGCTCCTAATTGAACCTCCAATTGATTTCCTTTTAAAAGTCCGTTTCCCTTGAGTATTTCTACTGAATTCTTCTCTATAAGCACCTCTCCTTCCCTCAATTTCCGACTTATTCCAAGTTGAGAAAGGGCTCTTTGAGAATATCCTTTTATTCTTATATCATTATTTCCTAAAGTTCCTTGAGGTAGATAGACATAACTTATATATGGAATTTCTTCAATAAGCCTAACATCGGATATGTCAAATCGTTCCCCTCCTAACATGATTCTATTTTCTGCAAGGGCTGCCAGGTCAGCCTTTATGGCTTTTTTCCCTCCTTCTCCCAAAGAAAATATAAGTATAAGAGAAGCTATTCCTATTGTAATACCTGCAAAGGGAAAGAAAATTCTAATTTTATTTCCCCACATCAATCTCCATGCTATCCAGAAACTCATCCTCTTCCCTCCTACCTTTATTTTCTTATTTTTATCCTATCCCCATCCTTTACTTTAAATGGATTTACCACTATTTGAGTTCCCTCAGCAAGATTTAATACCTCAAATTTTGAAACTGTTTTAGCTCCTATTTCTACCAAGGTTTTTTTCACCCTATTATCTTCTACTGTATATACATAATTTTTTTCATCTTCTTGAAAAATAGAAAAAGCATCTATTAACTTAAGATTTATTCTGTTCTCTCCCTCTATCTCTACTCCTACAGAGTACCCAAGTTTAAGATTTTTATTATTTGAAGATATTTCTACCTCTATTATCCTCTCTGTATAATCTGCCCCTCCTATGGTTTTGGCAACTCTAGCTACACTCTCTACCCTTCCTGAAACAACCTGTTCTTCAAATCCTTCTCTAACTATTATTTTAGAATTTTGACCCTTCCTTATCCACTTTGCCTGTTGCACAGGAATATTCAATTTAACCATATTATCTCCTATAGCAGCTATAGATAATAACTTAATTCCTGCTCCTGCATGTGTTCCTTTTTCTACAAGAAGTTCTGTAATTATTCCATTTATAGGAGCTGTCAATGGCTTCCCTACTTTTTCCAATTTTTCCTCTATATCTTGTTTTTTTAATTTTTGTTTTTGATATTCTCCCTCAATCCTCAGTTTTTGAAGATTCAGCTCTCTTTTAAGTCTCTCATAACTCGATATCATAAGTTCATATTTTTGTTTGGAAAGTTCTAGGGCAGTCTTAGTATCTACTACCTCCATCTCATTTCTATTAGCAGCAGTAATAGCCATATTAACATCTGTCGATGAAATAGCATCATTATCTAAAAGTTTCATCTTTGCATTCGCTTCTTTCCTAGAATTTTTAGCTTCAAAAATTATAATAGAAAGTTGTCTATTGAGAGCTTTTATATCTTCATTTAATGTCTTAATTTCAAGTTTCCTACTTTCTAACTCTAATTTAATGGATCCCGAGTTTAAATCAGCTAGTTGTAATTCAATATTTTTTATATCTAGCTCTGCCATTTGTAGTTCTCTTTCGAAATTTATTTTAGTTGAGGGACTAAAAATTATGAGTTCTTCTCCTTTTTCTACCTCTGTTCCCTCTCTTACCAATATCTTATCCACAATAACAGGAAAATTCAGATAAATAGGTATACTTTCCCTGGGAGTTACGACCCCTTCAAAAAAAAGACTCTCATTTAAATCCCCAGTCTTCACAGTACTTATTTTTACCGCCTTTATTGCCCTGCTACCATCATCCACATCTTCATTTTTCATCATGAAGATTCCTCCAATGGCAATAATTAGAGCTAACAATATAATTTTATTTGTCTTCATATATCTGTCCTCCAAAACAAACCTAACAACTTTGTTGGTTTGTGCCATTCTTGGCTGATTTTTTTTATAATAATTCTATATCCTCTACTTCAATAAATTTTCATACTCCACCCTTGCCAAAACTAACTGTCTTTGAAGCAGATAAAACATCTCTTCAGAATCCTTTAACCTGTTTACCGAATCTAGATAATCCAAGGAACTGATCATACCACTGTCATATCTCATTGTATCTATTCTCAGGTTCTCCTTGGACATATCCAGTTTTTTTTCCTCAGTCTCAGCTTCCATATATAGAGTTTGCATCTCATTGTATCTTCCTCTAATCTCTACAGAGAGCTGATCCAATCCTTTGTTCATCTCTATATTAGCCTGTTTCAATGACTTTTTACTTCGATTCATATTATCTATACTGCTTCCCCAACTAAAAAGTTCCCAGGAAGCACTCAGTGATACCCTCCATTCATCATCACTGACTTTCTCATACCCACTTAAATCATAACCATCCAAATTATAACTGGCGCTTAATGACACCGTAGGCTTAAAATCCGCCCTTGCAATATCTAATTCCCTCTCTGCTATCTCCATCCTCAGTTTTTCTATATCGGCTCTATTCCCATTGGCTAGGGCTATCATTATATCCGATTCCAAATCATAGGAATCCACATCTATATTTTCATATTTGAATTCTCTTAAGATAAGCTCCTCCGAAATGTCTATTCCAAGAAGTATCTTCATATCATAAGTAGCTATTTCCATGGCCTTTTCATCTCTAAATTTAGAAGCCTGAGCAGCTAAAAGATCGGACTCCACCTTTAATAATTCCGATTTCGGAATAAGTTTAATTCCATTGAATAGACTTTCCAGCCTTTGTTTTTGTTTTTCCAGAGTCTCTATCACAATCCCGCCTATCTCTAATCTTTTTTGTAAATTCAGTATCTGAAAATATTTAGAGATTACCTGCTCCCTGATATCCAATTTAAGAATCTCTAATTCTGAAAGTCCCACCTTATTATTTAATTTAGCAAGTTTTATATTGTTGGTGAGGACTCCTCCCGTATAGATTGGAATGGATGTTGACACACTCTTACTGTCTTCATCTTCAATAAAATCATAGCCTAAACTAACACCTATGTTTGGCAGCAATGCCTTCTTAGCTATAGTTTCTCCCAATTCATTCTTTTCAATTTCTAATTTTTTTACCCTCATATCTGGATTTCCTTGGATCGCCATGTTCATTGCAGATTCAAGATCTAAATCGATTGAATAACTCTGTAAGGAAAGTCCCAACAACACTACTCCTATAAGACTCTTTTTTTTCATCTGTTATCACCTCCATTAATTTTCCATCTTCTAATATTCTATCCGGGTTTGTTTTCATTAAAATCCTTGCATTTTCTCCCCCAACTATCTCATCTAGAATCATTTTTTCTTCCATCAAATCATAATTTCTTCTGTCTATTCTATGAGCATCTGAAGCCACTACATCTATTAATCCTTTGAGCAGCAATATCCTACACCTCTCCCTTAAAGAATTATTTAAAGATTTTAAATTCATCTGCAGTATACAACCTTCTTCTTTTAATTTTCTGAGTTCATCTATCTTTATATGAAGATACCTTTCTACGTGTGCAAGGATTGGTTTATATCCTAATTCCCTCACCATTTCCAAAGTAGAGTTCAGTGCCATAACTGTCATCCCTGGCATCTCTTCAACTAAAATATATTTACTCCCACCCAGGGTCTTGACCTTCCCATCCCTAAGAGCTTCTAATCCTTCAAAATCTAAAAAAAGTTCATTTCCCTCTAAGATTTCTATCTCTATCTTCCTAGTTTTCAACTCCTTTTTTAATTCCTCAAAAGATCCTTCATAACTTTGATTTTCATACCTCCCAACCCTATAGTGGGAAGTACAACATAATTTTTTATACCCCAATTTTTTGGCAGCTAAGGCCATATCTATGGATTCAGATATATTTCTAGCTCCATCATCTATCTTTGGTAGAATATGGCAATGAAGATCGGTCATTGTTTATCACCATTAAAATAATCCTGATAATCTTTATATTTATAGTTATAATATCCATAATTACCATGGGAATAACCGTCCTTGTTTATCCTATTTACAATTACACCATAAAGAGTTACCCCTGCAGAATCTAACATTTTTTTTGCCTGATTCATTTCTTGCTTAGTCACCATATCATATCCACAAACATACAATACTCCGTCTCCATATTGCGAAAGAATTAGTGCATCTGTGACTACCATAAGGGGGGGGGTGTCCAGTACTATAAGATCATATTTCTTCCTTAACTTCTCCAAGATATTCCTCATTCTATCTCCCAGGAAAAGTTCACTTACATTTTGATCCATATGTTTCGATGGTAGAATATCTAAATTTTTCTCCACTCCCTTAAGGATTACCTCATCTATTTTTTTTTCTCCTGAAAGAACCTCCCCCATACCATGATTTATTTGTATCCCAAAACTGCTGTGAGCTCTAGGTTTTCTTATATCACAATCTATCAAAAGCACTTTCTCTTTACCTATGGCCACAGACATGGCATAATTTGACGCTACAGTGCTCTTTCCTTCCCCTGGAATGGTACTGGTAACTACTACCACCCTATTCTTTTTTTTTCCCATAAAATAAATATTAGTTCTAAGAATCCTAAATAGTTCTGCCATCTGATTATTTTGACCTTTTTTAAAAAATATGTTTCTCTCTGCCATTATTTCTCACCTTCTTCCAGGATATCAAAATCTGGTATATTCAATATTACCGAACATCCCATTATTTTTTCTATATCTTCTGCCTTTCTCAACTTAGTATGAAAAAATTCCATCGCCAAAACTACAAAGATTCCTAACATAAGCCCTAATATCGTTGAAACTCCTATAATGAGCTTTCTTTTTATAGGTATAGCTTCTTTAGGGACCTCTGCTTTTTCTATAATTTTTAAGTTTTCAAAAATCATCACTTTTTTTATCTTTGTGATAAATTCCCTGGCTACTTCATTTACTAAAAGAGCTGCTTTTTGAGGATTACCATCCATATAACTAATTTTAATAAATTCTGTATCATCTATAGGAGTTACCTTTACCAAATTAGCCACATTTTCAGGCTCCATATCTAAATCTAATTTTGCAATTACATTTCTCATAATACTCTTACTTCTGGCTATTTCTGTATAGGAGGATATCATTCTTTGATTTCTAGACATCTCTGCAGTGTTCAATTTACGCTGCCCACTAGACAGCATAAGGGTAGCTTCAGCTTTATAAATATTAGGTCTGGTTCTAGCATAATTCACTCCCAATATCATTATCGGTACTGCCACTATTATGATAACTTTCCATCTTTTAAGAAGTAGAAATACTAGGTTCATGAAAAATTCTAGATTCATAAAGTCTGTGTTGTCTTCCATCTCATCTCTTTCAAACATTAAATTTTCCTCTTCCTTTTTTCCCTTCATGGTCTCACCTCCTAATTTTTTTCTGTTAATTGTTAATTTTATTTACCGCCAGACCATAAAGATTCCTGCATGGTCTAATATTTTTTATTAAGTTAATCTTATAGCTTGTAGCTTGTAGCAAAATGAAATTATATAAAAAATTTATATAATAAACTAATGGGATAAGTCTGTCAAAAATCTGTTTTTTTTTACAGAATTTAAAATAAATTTATAGCGAAATAAGATTTAAATAGATCTAAAAATAGAAAACCCTATTATTTTTATAAAAAATTCCAGGAATATAAATTTGTTTGAAAAAAAAAGACCTTATTTTTCAAAGGTCTTAATATAATAATCGGAGAAAAAAGAAAATCAACAATAGTAACATTAGTTGATAAGAAATCTAAATGCATAATCCTACTCAAAGCAAGCCGTGAGAGTCAGAATATATATATGATGCAACATACAGTTGGATTAATGTAATAGGAGCTTTAAAAGGAGCTGAGATCAGGTATTAGGACAATTGGCAATTAAATATAAAAAAAAGACTCTCAGAATATACTGTAACCTGTAAACTAGACACTAGAAAAAAAGAGTGTCAAAGTTTACAGGTTTTTTGTATACTTTAAAATAAAGGTTAAGGAGTTTCAAATGTCTAAAAAATTATTTACTGAAAAAGAAATTAAAATATTGTCAAAGAATAAAAACATTCTAAAAGTTTCACATAAATCTATTATTTATGCTCTTGAATTTAAAGAAAAATTTATTGAAGAATATTCAAAAGGTAAATTACCCAGAATAATCTTTGAAGAAAATGGATTTGATATTGAAATTCTTGGTATTAAAAGGATTGAACAGTCTGCGCAAAGGTGGAAGAAATCATATAACAAAGACGGTCTTTTAGGTTTAAAGGACTCTAGAGAGCACTCATCAGGAAGACCCAAAAATAGAGAATTAACTGATGCTGAAAAAATGGAAAAACTAGAAGCTAAAATCAGACTTTTGGAAATCGAGAATGAGTTTTTAAAAAAGTTAAAAAAGATGAGAAGGGGGTGGTAAAAAAACTAGATATTTTTAAAATGATCGAACTAACAATAAACAAATACAATTTGAATAAGATGACAGCATTTTTATGTTATCAAGCAAAAGTCTCTAGATCTGGTTTTTACAATTATCTAAATTCTAAAAATTCTTTGATGCTAAAAGAAAAAGAAGATTTAAAAGCTAAAAAACACATTTTGAAAGCTTTTGGTAAAAAAGGATATAAAAGAGGTGCTAGATCAATAAAAATGAACTTAGAAAGGGATTCTAACATCATCTATAGTTTAAAAAAAATAGGTAGAATAATGCGGAAATATAATATTGTTTGCCCTCACAGAAAAGCAAATAAATATAAACAAATAGCAAAAGCCACTAAAGAACATAGCACTTTACCAAATACTTTAAATAGACAATTTAAACAGAATCTTCCGCGAAAGGTACTATTAACTGATATCAGTTATTTACCTTATGGCAAAGGGCAGAGAGCTTATCTATCAGCTATTAAAGATGGTTCCACCAATGAAATACTAGCTTATGAAGTTTCAAGTAATTTAAAATTAGAATTAGCAACTAATACAATTAAAAAATTATGCAGAAAACGATTTAAATTAGCAGAAAACTGTTTTATTCATTCAGATCAAGGAGTTCATTATACAAGCCCTAAATTTCAAAATTTATTAAAGCGAAAAGGAATAAAGCAATCGATGTCTAGAAGAGGCAATTGTTGGGATAATGCTCCTATGGAATCTTTTTTTGGTCATATGAAAGATCATTTAGAATTAAAAGAATGTAAAAATTTAAAAGAAGTGAAAAAAGAAATGAAGAAATTTATGGATTATTACAACAATCATAGATACCAATGGGATTTAAAAAAGATGACTCCTGTAGAATACAGAAATCACCTTTTAGTTGCATAAATTATTGTCCCACTCTTTTTTTAGTGTCCTTGACAAAGGTTACAGTTTAGAATAAATATTCTGAGAGTCTTTTTTTATTAATTAAGATTTGAATGAAAACACAAAAGTTGTTAACTATCTATTTAATTATTCCAACTTATATAATTTTTGTTGTCCAGTCCTCTACATTCCAAACATCTGTTACTATATCCATATAAAATTCAGGTTCATGACTCACTATAAATACAGTTCCCTTAAATTCTTTTATGGCATTTTTCAGTTCATCCTTGGCATCCACGTCCAAATGATTTGTCGGCTCATCCAGCACTAAGAAATTGATCTCACGATTCATTATCTTACCTAATCTTACCTTGGCATTTTCTCCTCCAGACAGAGCTCTCATCTTCGTCCCAATATGATCTTTAGTCAACCCACATTTAGCTAATGCAGATCTTACCTCTCCATTAGTCATTGATGGAAATTCATCCCAAAATTCATCTAAGGCAGTCTTTCCACTGCTCTCTTCCTCTTGTTTAAAGTATCCCACTTCTAAAAATTGACCATGCTCGATCTTCCCGGAGATAGGCTTTATCTTTCTTAAAATTGTATTTATCAGGGTAGATTTCCCCAGTCCATTTACTCCTTTGATTGCAATTTTTTGATTTCTTTCTATGGTAAAGTTAAGTTCCCTTGTCAGCGGCTCATTATAACCGATCACCAGGTCTTTTACCGTGATAACTTCCCTTGACGGGGTTCTGGCAGTTTTAAAATAAAATTGCGGTTTTGGTTTATCCTTCTCTATGGTTATTACATCCATTTTGTCTAATTTTTTTTGTCTACTCTTAGCCATATTAGTAGTTGCTATCCGAGCTTTATTCCGGGCTACAAAATCCTCTAAATGTGCTATCTCTTTTTGCTGTTTCTTATAAGCCTGCTCTATTTGACGTTTTTTCAATTCATACATCTCTAGAAACTGATGGTATCCACCTGTATACCTAGTCAATTCTGCTTTCTCAATATGATAGATTACATTGGTTACATCGTTTAAAAATGGGATATCATGGGATACCAGGATAAATGCATTTTCATAATTTTGTAAAAAATTCTTCAGCCAGATAATATGATCCTCATCCAAAAAGTTAGTAGGTTCATCTAAGATCAGGATCATAGGGTTTTCCAATAAAACTTTAGCCAGTAAGATCTTAGCTCTCTGCCCGCCGGAAAGTTCTGCTACATCTTTTTCTAGCCCTATGTCCATAAGACCCAGACCAGCTGCATAAGATTCTATTTTTGAATCTAAATTATAAAATTCAGAACTATCCAAGATACTCTGGATCTCTCCTACCTCTTCCAAGATCATCTCCATCTCGACTTCGTTGCACGTCGCCATCTTTTCATAGAGTTCCATAATTTCTTTTTCCAGTTCAAACATGGGAGCAAAAGCTGACTTTAAGATATCTCTGATAGTTTTACCGCTCTCCAGACTGCTGTACTGATCCAAATATCCCGTAGTAATATGATTACACCACTCTACCCTTCCTTCGTCGGGCATAAGTTTTCCTGTTATTATATTTAAAAAAGTAGATTTCCCTTCTCCATTGGCTCCTACTAATCCTACGTGCTCTCCCTTTAAAAGTCTGAAAGAAGCATCCTCTAAAATTGTTCTAGCACCATACCCGTGACTTACCCTGCTTACATCTAAAATACTCATAAAAATTTATCTCCTATATACTAATTTTCTCTATAATTACATCCTAAATACTATAAAACATTTATAATAATTTTATCATGAATTTCGTATAAAAGCTAGAGTAAAGGGCTTTATCCTCGACTCTAGCTCTATATTTTATCTATGTTCTTTAATTTTTTTTATCTGTTTACGTGCTCCTAAGCTTCCCATCATCTTAGTAATTTTAGCTTTTTCTGCATATTTATGACCACCACATTGTTTGGCTTCTATATACTCTATTTCCGACTGTAATTTTTTATAATTATCCAATCTTTTTTGAGTTAATAATCCATCTTGAACAGCTTTTTTTACAGCACATTTAGGCTCATTTTCATGTTTACAATCTACAAATTTGCACCGTTTTGAAAATTCCTCTATATCAGAAAATCCTTGCTCAATATCTGCACTCCATAACTGCAACTCTCTCATTCCAGGTGTATCTATAATAAAACCTTCCTTTTCTAATACAAATAATTCCCTTGTTGTTGTTGTATGGCGTCCTTTTGCATCCGACTCTCTTATTCCTGATGTTTTCATAATTTCTTTACCTAATAATTTATTGATAATAGTTGATTTTCCGACTCCTGAAGACCCTATCAAGGCTATGGTTTTATTTCCTATAAAGTATTTTCTCAACTCATCTATCTCCATATCGTCATATGAAGTAATTCCGTGAATTGGAACTCCAAAAGCTATATCAGAAAGATTAGATATTTTCTCATCTATATTTTCCCCTATATCTTTTTTAGTTAAAATAAATACTGGAGTAGCTCCACTTTCATATACTATAGTCAAATATCTTTCTAATCTTGAAAGATTAAAATCATCATTAAATGATGAAACTATAAATACATAATCTACATTAGCTGCAATAACCTGCTCTGCTACATCATTTCCTGCTGCTTTTCTTGAAATTTTAGTTTTTCTTTCTAAAATATTATTAATTCTACCTTCTTCTAAAATAACCCAATCTCCTACAGCAGGAAATAAACCTTCAAATCTCATCTTCCCAGTAATAGTTGTCAAAAACTCTTCATTTTCCATAATTACTCTATATTGGTCCCTATAAATTGCGGATATTCGACCTAAATTTTCTCTAGGTTCTCCTAACCACCCTAACTTCTTTAAACTCATTTTTACCTCCAAAAATATTGATATTTTTTATTTCCAATTTAGTTTTTCTATTTACTCCAAACATCATCTCAACTCCTTTTATTTTCTTCATTATAACATAACATTTATGTTTTCAGCACAAAAAAAAAACGGTAAAAACCGCTCTTTTCAATTTATACTAGATCTATTCTTTATAAATCCATATTATTCAATATTTTCTTTAATTCTACCAGTTCTTCCCATGATAGGGTTATTCCCTTTCCCATCTTCTCATGGGTTTCATCCCATTCTCTGATGTCAGCCTTGGCCTTCCTGTTATTCCACGAAACCATGTTTAACTCCTTGGTCCATCCCTTTCTTTCACTGAGTATCCCCATTTTTTCCTCTATCTCAAATTTTATTTCTGCCATCACTCCTCCTAATTCACAACCAAAATTATATTTAAATTAATCACAAAAAAATTCAGTTATCTTTTCAAATAATTCTGGAACATTTTTCTTTTCATCTTGTTTTAGTAATTCTATATATCGATTTGCAATTATATTTTTTGGCTCTGACTCATCAATAAATTCAAGAAGATGTTTTTTTAGATCTTGTCCTGCCAAATCATTAAGTTTTAATATCGAATTTTCTCCCTTTATTCTAGAACCATAAACATCAATATTTAACTCAAAATAATTAATCCCTTCTTTTTGCATATCCGTTCCATGCTCACTAATGGATTCCTTAAATGCTTGATAAAATAAAAGTGGATTTAAACAATCTTCTATTTCTGTTTGGCAGTATTCTCCATTCGCTTTTAAATCATTAAGACATGTTTTTCTTTTTTTCTCTGATAAATGAAGTCTAGCTATTTTCATTTTTTTATTATTAGTTTCTGAATCAACACTTAAAACATTAAGTGTTTCATCACTATCAACCAATAATAATATTTTTCCTTTTATATCATCATCTTCACTTTTTTCATTAAATGGAATGAAAAGATATTGATATAACTTTCTCACATTTCCGCATCCACCAACCGCAAATGTCCTTAAATTTTTTATATTATCACCAACATAGTTCTCTATATATAATTTATCTGAACTTCCTTCACAAATAATCCAATTAGTTCCATCTGCTCTCATTGAGTTTAAAATAGAAGAACTTAATTCAAAATAACTTTTGATCATTATATCTTTTGGCAATCCTCTTCTACTTTCAAAATAATTTTTAAATTCAAAACTTTTAATATCTATTTTATTAGTTTGGAAATTCTTTTCTAAGTGATTTAACATTCCTCTCTGCGTTATTGGTAGTGATCCATACCAATGACTAGTTAAAATCACCTGATTGTTTTCTGATAATTTACTTAATCTTTGTATTTGTGAAAAACATTTTGATAAATGCAAAGAATTTTCCGGTTCATCTATTGCCAAAATAATATTTTTATTCTTCGATTTTTCACCTGTTAAAAATGCTGTAGCCATATCTATTAAAGCTATTCTCTGTTCTCCTGAACTTAGTTGTGATATATCTTTATTATCCTTTTTTAAAGTCCTTATTATAAAATATGCTTCTAATATTTTTTCCCTTACATCTAAAGAAGTTAAATTCTTTTTATGTCCACTTTCTCTCTTAAAATCATACCCTTTATCAATATCGCTTATTTTTGAATTAATACCTTCAAGATATCCATCAAGACTGACATTTATAATATCTATCAAACTCTTTTTCGCCCTATTATTTCTTCCTTTATTAGGTATAAAACTTTTTTTATTTAAAACCATATCAATTTTTTCTAAAATGTCCTCATTCATTAATTTTTGCATTTCTTTATTTTCTAATTTTAAAATATCATTTATTTTAGATTCTACAGGAATATAAATATATGAATAAAATTCTTTTAATTTTGATAATATTCTTCCTTTAATTTTATTGGTAGAGTCAAACGTACTAATTATTTCCTCTACAGACTTATTGAATGTAGTAAAAAACGCATTTTGTCTATCAGAATACTGAACTCCTGCTAAAATTAAATAATAATTCTCACTAGAATACTTTTCTTTTAATCTATCTTTTAATTCAAAAAAATCTTGATATGGTTTATCTGTTAAATTAAAATTTTCTTTTTTAGTTACATTCCAAAAGTAATTACTAATTCCTTCAAAAACTTCTTTATAAGCTTTCTCTACTTTTATTTCATTCTTGTTTATAAGAAAAATTGGAGCTATTAATGCTTCATCTTTTTTCCCATCTTTTGTTAAATTCCAGTTTGAATTATTAAAAAATGTATCCATTGCTTCTAATATTGAACTTTTTCCCACACCATTATTTCCTAATATCATAGAATATTTTTCATTTTTATTATTACAAATTGGAATAAAATTCATCCCTTTAAATATTTTGTAGTGCCTTATAAATAATCCTACAATCATTATATGTCTCCTCTTTTTCTTATTATTAATTTTGTCTAATTATAGCATAAAAAATAATTCCTTCTAGTTAATAGACTTCCACTTCTACACCTTCATATTTAAATCCCAATTTTTCCTTAATCATATCTATGGTTTCGTGGAGTTTTAATGACTTTTCATAGGTCATAATTTCATTTTCAGTCTTCCCATTTAGAAGGGTTTCCACAAAGGAGTCCATCTCATACCCCAGCCACTTATCCTCACTCATTTCAAAATTCCTGTCTTCTTCTCCTGCTCTCTTTAAAATGAACTTTTCAGCCACTGTCCAGCTGTCAGGAATCTCTATCATCCCCTCTGTCCCTATTATCTTGGCACTGTTTCCAGAGATAGAATCCATAGTAGCATAGAAACTGCCGGTAACTCCTCCCTGGTATTCCAGGAGCCCTGTGACACTCCCCTCTACTCCCCACTCATTTTTCCTTGCACTGGCACCTAGCTCAGAAGGTATACCCAATAGATCGGTCAAGAAAAATATGTTATAGATCCCTATATCATAGAGAGCTCCTCCGGCCTGTTTAGGGTTATGTTTATGAACCTTGGTACTCCTGCTCCCATAGGATGACTCTACATGGACTACATTTCCTATTTCACCGCTTTTTATCAACTCTTTCATCTGCTTATAAAGGGGATTAAACCCTACTGTCACAGCCTCCATAAACAGTAGTTTTTTCTCTCCAGCTGATTTTATTACCTCTTCCAGCTCCTCTTTTTTCAACACTGCCGGCTTTTCGCACAACACATGTTTCCCTGCATTTAGAGCTTTCATAGTATAGGCAAAATGTGTGGGATGCATGGTAGCAATATAAACAGCATCTATACTTTCATCTTCTAACATCTCACTGCTGCTTTCATAGGCTCTATCTATATTATATTTTTTTGCTATATCTTTTGTCTTCTCATAATTTCTGGCACATATTCCAACCAGGCCTATTTTTTTATTTTTTCGAGCCTCATCCAGAAACTGCTGGGCTATCCTGCCGGTCCCGATTATCCCAAAATTTATTTTTTTCATCTGTTCCTCCTTTCGTCTATAATAAACTTAATCAAAAGAAACCTCTCTTTTGAAACTATTGTATCATAATTAATAAAGATACAGTAAAAGGATAATTTTTACAATCAAAAGATTATATACTATAATGTATATCAAATAGATTAGAAGAAGCAATTAAAGTATAATAAAACAATAATTATAAAAAGAATAATGAAATTAGGGTGGAAGAGATGAAAAATGACTTTGGAACAATGAAAGGTTTTAGTGAATTTGATTATTTAGGATCTGTCGGAAGAGGCGGTTATTATAGAAATATAATACGAATAATGTATCTAGATTTAGAGAGAAAGGAATACCTCTTTTCCCATGAGATAGCTGAAAAAATGGAATCTATATACAGTGACTATGATGAAGAAACTTGCAATGAAGATCTTGAGTTTCTATTTAAAAAAGGGAGTGTAGTAAAGTATAAAAATGACTATTCTCAGATTAAAAGTTTAGAAGAGTTAAGGAAAAAAAAGTATCGGTATCAACTAACAGAAAGAGGAAGACTTATAGAGGAGTTTATACTAAATAAACTAAATAAGGTTAATTCGCTGTCTACTACTTTAGACCCAAACTTACTCATCAGGTTCAAAGATGAATTGAAGGGGCTATTAGAATTTCATGGTGGAGAAGATGATATACATTCTAAGTGGAATAACATCATCTATGCCTTCAATCTTTTGAGGGAAAACTATAAGGGATATCTTATGGAACTCAATAGTTTTGAATATGAAAAGATGATGGAAGAAGATAGATTTTTACTGAAAAAAGCTCGGTTAAGAGAATATTTAGAGGATTTTATTAAGGTTTTATTGGATGAAACCCAAGATATTGTAACTATAATAGTTACCTTGGAGAAAACAAATAGAGTAGAGGAGATCCTGAATACAGCCATAAATAGAGAGTTTAAAAAAAGAGAACTGACTGGTGATGTACAATATAGCCAAATCAAGAAAAATTATATAAATCAATATAACAGACTAAAGAGTTGGTTTTTATCGGTAGATGGAGAACCCAGTGAAGTAGATTTTTTAAATAAAGCTACCATAAATATAATACAGAAAATTACTAAGATGGCTAAAATGTTTTTAGATAAGAAAAAGGTAAGTTATTCTAGAAAAGACAGCTATCTAAGAGTGGCAGAGTTATTGTTAGATACCAATGACATAGAGAAGGTCAAAGAGATTTCATCTATAATTTTTGGAAACTTTAACATCCGTCATCTCAAAGCTGATTACCCGCAGCAAGTAGAAGTATTAAAAATAGAGGATTCTCCAAACATTACTATGATGATGAAACCTATAAAAGAAAGAAAAAAGACAAAGGTTAGCTACCAAATAAAAGATCGAACCAATGAAAAACTTAAAAGTTTGATTATAGAAGAGAAAAAAAAGCAGAACGAGGTAAAAAACTTAGAAAGGTATATAGATAACGATACTTTAACATTAGATTCTCTGCCTGTAGTCACTACAGATATAAAAAACACTATAATAAACCTTATAAAAACAGGCTTAACAAAAGTATACGAAGAAAAGAAAATATCCCTAAAAGGCGATAAACTCTACTATGAGTATGGAAAAGCCCGTTATCATGTGTTTTTATTTAAGTTATTTAGACCTGAAGATGAAAATGAAAGAACAATTTTAAAAACATTTGATGGAAACTATGATGCTCCTAACTTTAGAATAGAGTTTATAAGGGAGGAGGAAGACTAATGTGGAATATAGAAAGGTACAAAGATATCCTGGAAGATTTATTTATTAAAGACTATCTATATAGAAGCAGTTATGATGAATGGTATAGACTCAAGGAATATCAAAAAGAGATAGAGGAATATATACAAAATACCTTTGGATATACTTTATGTGTTTCTAACGATGTGATAAGCCTCAATAAATACAGTGTTATCGGTGATAAAACCAAAGGAATAAAAGGCTTTAGTAACTTAGATGAGTACATAATACTACCCCTGGTATTAAATTATTTGGAGGATAAGTATGATATGGAAACCCTGTTAATATCTGAGATTGCTGAACATGTTGTCAATAATTTTCCAGAAAAAAGAGACTGGGAAAATAGGAGAGTAAGTTCAAAACTTGTAAGAGTTCTTAAATACTGCCAAGAAAAAAACTTCATTTATAAATTAGATGGCTCCGAGGATGGTTATGAAAAGGATTGTGAGGAAGTACTCTATGAAAATACAGGGATATCAAAGCACTTCATGGAAACATTACCCTATGATTTAGAGGGGTTTGATATTAATAGTGCCAGGGAATACAACATTAAAAATCTAGAAAAAGTCCAGATACTCAGAAGGGGTCTTCTGGAAAATTTTTTGATAACTAAAGAATACCCGTATTTTAGCTCACTTCTGGAATTTAGAGATGAGGTAGAGGATTTATTTGAAGAATTATTTGGAATGAAATTAATTATATTTGATGAACTTGCTTATTTATTGAGAAGTGATGAAAGCATCAAAGTATCGCAAAATTTTCCCAGCCCTAAAAATAATTTAGAAAGAATAGGATTGAAATTTTTTAAATATCTAGATAGAGACAATTATCAGATAGAAGAGGTATTAAATGAGTTTATAGAGTATAAAGAAATTTATAAACCTACATTTACTAAGGGAAATCTCAATAAAAAAGAGGAAACCCTATTAAATGAAATATTAGAATTAGGTATGGAGCTGAAAATCATAGAGGTAGATGAAACTTATCTAAAACTCAGTAAATATATAGAACATTTCACAATAGATATATTGGAAGAAGGGGATGAAAATGAGTAGATGGAAGATAGAAAAATATGGATTTTTTAATTTTTGGCTGTTTGATAAGGAGGAAATAAAGACCTGTGAAGGAAACCTGCTTCTCAATGGTGAAAATGGAAGTGGAAAAAGTGTTACTCTTCAGAGTTTTATCCCCTTAATTTTTGATGGAGATCTGTCATCCAGAAACTTATCCACAGAGGGAGACAGCTCCCGAAAGATAGATTATTATCTGCCCAAAGAAGGCATTTCCTATCTTTATTGTGAACTGAGCAGGACAGATAGTAATGGGAATAAAAAATATATAAATTTAATTATTGGAATAAGGTCTAAAAACCAATCTTTAGTTTCAAAGTGGTTTTTGATAACTAAGGGTAAAAGAGTCGGGATGGATTTTGACATATATAAATCCGAGGGAGACTCCCTGATTCCACTAGACAAACCAAACCTCAAGAGAAATCTTAAAAATAAAATAGATGGATACTATGAATTTTATGATAAACCTCAAGAATATAAGGTTGCTGTAAATAAAACTCTCTTTGGCTTTGGTGAAATAGATGAATTTGATGACACCCTAAACTTAATTAGGGGATTGAGAAAACCGGATCTTAAGGTAAATGGGAGTTTGGATCCTAAAAAAATATATGAAATACTGAATAATTCCTTAAAAGTGATACCCGATAACGAATTAAGAGGTATGACAGATACTCTTGAAAATATAGAATCAATTTCTACAGAGATAAAATCTGTGAAGGTTAGATTAGGGGTACTAAAAAAAATCAGGGATGACTATGAGACCTACAAGAAAATAGTGCTGGTTAAGAGGCTCAAGACATATTTTAAAGCCCGTGAAAATTATTTTGAGATGGATGATAAATTTAATAAAAATATGGAAAAAAAAGTTATCAAAGAAGAAATGTTCAAAAAAGCAATAGAAAAAGAAGAACGATTAAGAAATGAGCTGGAATTAAAATCTAAAGAATTAAAGGAATTGGAAGGCAGTGAAGATAACACCCTGATAAATATGTTGGGAAACTCCATAAATGAGTTAAATAAACTAGACAGCAAAATAGCTTTTTTGGATAAAGACATAAAAAATGAGGAATTAAATCTAAAAAAAGCCGATGAAAAACTTTATTCTACGAAAAAAGAATTTGATAGCAGTAAGTTAAAGTGCCAAAATAAAATAGAAGAACTAGAAAAATTAAAAAATGAAATAGGATTAGAGTGGGAAATTGACTTCTATGAGCTTCTTGAAAATAAGAGAATAGCTCAAGTTGATATATTAGAACAAAAATATGAAGAGCATAAAAAAAATATAAACAAATTAATGGATTTAATTGTTGAACTAGACAAAATAGAAATCGGTATAGCTAATACAGAGGATAAGATAGAAACAGAAAAAAAGCGACTAGTAACTTATTATCAGGAAAAAAATAAAATAGAAGTCTTAAATAATACCAAGGTATCTGAATTTTCAGATGTTTTCAGTGAAAAATATCAGGAAATGGAATTTGAATACAGAGATATTCAAAACTTTCAAGAGACTGCAAGTGGACTCGATGAAGATTATAGCGGTAAAGATGATGTTATAGAACTATTTAGGAAGCTAGCAGGATATAAAAAAGAAGAACTTTCTAAAGAATTGATGACTTATGAGAGAAGTCTCGAGAGATTAGATGAAGAAATACAAGTCTCCCATAAAGAGAAATCGAAGTTGGAGCTGTCAGAAGATAGTGAGATCGAACTACTATCCCATAAGAAAAAAGAGAGAGAAACCCTAGAAGGTATATATCCGTTTTATAAGTGTATAAGGTTTAAAGAGGGGATAGGAGAAAATCTTAGTGGGAAAATTGAAAAAGCTCTATGGGAGATGGGACTATTAGATGCCTTGGTAGGTACTAGTGATATCTTTGATAAATTTGCAAAAGCCAGTAGTAAAACACTAGAAAATCTTACTGCTTATTTAGAGGTTGAAGATGACTGCGTGGAAAAAGAAGCCGTGATAAGGATCTTAGAGTCTATTTCTACAAAAATAGAAGGAGATGTATTCATAAGTGGTGATGGAAGTTATAAAAATAAATTGATTAGCGGTAGAGTAGATCAGTGGAAGGGAATCTATATTGGAATTGAAGCTAGAAAAAAACTCAGACTCTCAAAGATAGAGAAAATTAACAAAGAAATAGAAATTTTAGAGGAAAGAAGAGATTTGGTTAAGATTAGCAGAGAAGAGACCTTTCAAAGGATAGCAGTCCTCCAAGAGGAAGCTCAAAATATAATAGATAAATTCCTAGAAATTTTTAAACCTATCTATGAAAATCATCAAAGGATGTTAACCTTGATAGAAAGCAAAGAAGAAGATCTATTGGAAATAGAAAAAGAGCTATTTCAAAAAAACAAAATAAAAACCGAAATCTATAAAAATATAGAGATAGTAGAAAAAAAATTGAATATATCTATAAAAAAAGAGAGCTATCTTACTATTACGTCATCTATGGAACGATTTGAGCAGACTTTAGAAATGTTTAAACTCAGCCTGGAAACTAACATTTCATACTATAACAGGTTAGAGGATGTAGAAAACACAATGGATAACATCAAGATAATTTGTGACAGATATAGATCAGAAAGAAGAGGTTCTATTAACCAGAGAAATCAAGTGATAGAAAGAAAAAAAATGCTGGAAATAGAAGTAGAGAGTAAAGACCTCGTTAATTTACAGAAAAGAATATGTTCTCTGAGAGAAAGTATCAATGCCGAGATTCCAGATAAAAAACATAAAAACGCAATAACTCTTGGAAAACTTCAAAATGAAATAAAAGTACTGGGAAAAACACTGGAAGAAAATGCTGATTTACTAGAAACACGAAAAATGGAAAGAATAGTAGAAAAAAAATTATTAAAGTTAGAAATAAAACTCGATCATGATATTACAGAGGGAGAAATATTAGATTTTGAGGAAAAAAAATCACTCTATAACAGATATAAAGAACATGAATATAAAAATGAATTCCACTATATCAACAGAGTAAATACTTCATTGATAGAAAACACCTCTATCTTGAAGGAATATAGGATAGAAAAAAATGAATACATGTATGAAGAGATAGAAGAACTGATGAAAGAAGAAGTCCAAAATCAAAATATGCGGTATATAATTGTGGGAAACTATCAAGGGAATAAGATACATTTAGGAGAATTATATAATAATTTAGATGAAATAATTAAGATCCACAGTGAGATATTATCCGATGAAGAGGGGAGATTCTTTTCCGAGATGGTGTTTAACTACCTGTATAATGAGGTGGCCGTTCAGATAAAAGAAAGTCGGGAATGGGTAAAACAAATCGATCGGATAATGGCTAATGCCAAGACCAATAGTGGAAAAAGTTATACTTTAGAATGGAATCCCAGAGATCTTCAATTTGGATTTAACGGTAAAAAGTTAAAGGAGCATATAGAAAATATATATAATCCTACTAATAAAGGAAAGGAATCTCAAGAAGCACTGAAAATATTCTTTAAAAAGAAGATGGATGAATTAAAAAAGAGAGCTGAAGATAATAAAGAGTACACCAGCAGTTATGAGATTATAAAAGAGATCCTGGATTATAGAAAATGGTATGATTTTAAAATGAAGGTTTCTGCAAATAATGAAAGTAAGCCTTTAGAGCTGACTAAAAGAAAATTAAATTCATATAGTGGTGGAGAAAAGGCTATGGCCATGTATATACCACTATTTTCCGCTCTTTATGCTAAATTTAAAAAAGCTGGTAGTAAAGCTCCTATTATATTGGGGATGGACGAAGCTTTTTCAGTAGTGGATGATGAAAATATCTCTAAATTATTTGAGATATTAGAAAGTTTAAATATCAACTACTTACTGGCTTCTCAAAAGCTCTCAGGAACATATCATTCTGTTCCAAACCTTGCTATTGTCCATATAGAAAATGTCGCAACAAGGAGAAATTTATCCCCTGAAGACTCCTTCGTTACCCTTATAAAATATATATGGAATGGAAAGAAAAGGATTAGAGATACCAGGGATATCGATTTTAGAAATCTTAAATCTAGCAACTAATATTCCGCACTAATTGCCCTAATGACGTGAACATCTGGAAAAAATATATAATGTATAATTGACAATGTACAATGAAACCCTAAGAAAAAAAGTAAATACGTGTCGCAGATTACACAGATTAAAAGAATGAAAATGCTTGACGCAGATTTGAAACGACTTTTGAAAAATGACTTTTTAGGACTAGTACTATTATAAAGTCTTATTTTTTCGCACTTTAATAGTCAGATTTTAGTCAGCGTCAAAGGTTTTAATTTTAGAACCCTTGAAAGGAGGTGAGTAATAGTTGTTAGTTGATTTTTTTAATTCTGAAGGCATGAAAAGGGTAATAAAGGAGTTAGTAAAAAAATACTCCTCCTATGGAGAAATCAAGGGTACTATAAAGATATCTGATCCTACTTTTGTTGAGATAGAGGCTGTCAAAAAATTGGGAATCAAAACCAAAGATGAAACTATTAAGTTCACTATAAAGAAGTTTTTAGAAACGTTAGATATGAAAGAATCCAGGGAGTTAGAAGGGTTTTTGAGGGATGAACTAAAAGTAATTTTAAAAACAAAAAAACACATTTTAGAAAAAGAAATCGATCAAAGAAATAAAAAACTAGATTTATTGATTAAATCTGTTCATACTAAAAAACTAAAGGAATATCTTTTGAAAACTCCATCAATATTAAAGTTAGAACACCATTACGAACTTGTGAAAACAATGGACGACTTACAGGAAAACCCCGAAAGGCTGATAACTCTAGGAAATCTTGGCGGAAGAAAGCTGCATGATCCACACTTTTTTGATGCAGGCACCAGTAACTACAGGTGTTTAATCAACTACTTAAAATACTATTTCCATGAGGATACCCAAAACAGCATGGAAGAGAAGTCCCTGTTATTACAGATGGGATTAGTAGGAGATTCTTTGAGTAATTTTATAACTATCTACGGATTTAAAGGAGTGACTAAAGATAACACTACATACAGCCTTCTTGAAAATTCTGAAAATATCAACATTAATATAGGAAATTTATATAAAGTAAAACATATGGAGGCAAAGTATTCAAAAGTATTGATTGTAGAAAATCCAAATGTTTTTATAGCAATTAGAGAATATCTCGAAACAAAAAAAGAGGAGCTTAGTTTAATTTGCACAAGTGGTCAAATAAATCAATGCGGGCACCTATTTTTGGAAAAATTAGTAAGACAGAATAAAAAGATTTATTACAGCGGTGATATAGACCCTGAAGGTATATTAATAGGTCAAAGTTTAAAGGAAAGGTACCCATGGATAAAGCTGATTTCATATACCAAAGAAAACCTTCTTAAATATATGTCAAAAGTTACATTAACTGTGGAGCGATTAAAAAAATTAGAAAAGGTAAAACTCGGAGATGAGATAAAAATAGATCTCTTAGAGGCCCTGGTTAAAGAAAAAAGGGGAGCCTATCAGGAATCTTACTATAAGGAGATATTAGAAGAAATTCTGTAAATAACTAAAAGAGAGTGAGAAAAGTAGAAACTCTGCTTTTCTCACCCTCTTTTACATTTTGACCATCAATTCTTTATAGCATACTACTGCTTCTACTCAAATAATTCCAGGATATCCTTTTTTGTTAATTTTTCTATTTTCCCTTTACTGTCAACCATAGAATTAATAAGGTGTGATTTTTTTTCCTGAATTTCAATAATTTTTTCTTCCACAGTTCCTTCTGTTATAAGTTTTATTACCTGCACCACTTTATCTTGACCGATTCTATGGGCACGATCCGTTGCCTGAGCCTCTATAGCAGGATTCCACCAAGGGTCAAAGTGAATGACAACATCTGCTCCTGTCAGATTTAAACCTGAACCTCCAGCTTTTAAAGATATTAAAAATATATCTTTTTCACCACCATTAAAAGAATCACACATTTCTAACCTTTTTTTCGCTTTAGTTCTGCCATCAATTTGAAAATGTGTTATTTTTTTTAAATCAAGTTGTTTTTTTATTATTTCAAAACTTTTAACAAATTGTGAAAACACTAAGACTCTATGTCCGCCAGATTTTAATTCTTCTAATAATTCTATCAGAGCTTCCACCTTTGCACTCTTTCCCTTATAATTTTCTATAAATAATTCCGGAGTGCAGCAAATTTGACGTAATCTGGTTAGCAGTGCAAGGATTTTTATCCTGCTTTTATCAAATTCTTCCTCTAAGTTGTCTTTTAATTCTTCTTTAAATTTTGAAAGATATGAAAGGTAATACTTTTTTTGAACAGTGTCCATTCCTAAAATCATATTTGTTACTATTTTTTCAGGTAATTCCTTCAAAACTTCTGATTTTGTCCTTCTTAAAATAAACGGCTTTATCAATTTTTTTAAATTTATTAGGCAGTCTTCATCCATATCTTGATTTATTTTCTTTCCGTAGTTTCTTTTGAATTTTTCTCTGCTGTGTAAATAAGTTGGAAGTACAAAATCAAATATTGACCACAGTTCAAATATAGAATTTTCAATAGGTGTTCCTGTTAATGCAAACCTTGAAGAACTTTTAATTTTTTGAACAGCTTTCTTAACTAAAGTCCCACTGTTTTTGATATTCTGTGCTTCGTCTAACATAGCCACTAAAAATTCTAAATTTTCATAATTTTCTATATCTTTTTTAAAAGAACCATAGGAAGTCAAAATAACTCCATTTTTAAAATTATTTAACAATTCTTTTCTTTCCTTAACAGAGCCCTCAACTATAACGGCATTCAACTCAGGAGAAAACTTCCTTATTTCTTTTAACCAGTTATGGGTCAGTGAAGTAGGAGCAATAACAATACTTCTACCATTTTGTTCACTGTGAACTGCTGTCAATAGTGCAATAGCCTGTAAGGTCTTTCCTAAACCCATATCATCAGCCAGTATACCTCCTAAATTACTATCGTGTAATTTTTTCATCCAGTCATAGCCATGGTTCTGATAGTTTCTGAGAGTTGCATTAATGCTTTTAGGAACAATTTCTCTTTCATTGTTCTTTATAGATTTTAAAAGTTTTTCTATTTTTAAATCCCCTACATTTTTCATATTTAAACTAGGAGAGATCAGACCTAATTTACTAGCTGTAAATTCAGATATTTGTTGTGTTCCTAATTCAAAATCTAACTCTGCCAAAGTACCTTCTAATTCTCTTAATTTTTTATCAGCCAGATCTACTATGCCATCATCAGATAATTTAACATATTTTTTCTTATTCAATAATCCAAGCTGAATAGCTTTTAAATCATCTTCACTGATACCATTAGTGTCAAAAGTTATTTCTAATAGATCTCCATTTTTAATGATAGTCCCATCGATAGATACCTTTTTCATTTTAATTCTATTCAGATTTTCATCTATTTGAACATTGTATTTTTCATTTAATTTAGGCAGTTTATTCAAAAAAAACTCTAAAACATCCCCTTTACCATATAGACTAGTATTAAAGTCAGATCTTTGATCCAGCCCTGTCACTTCTTTAAATATTTCAGCCGTTTTCTTCTTATCCTCATTTAATAAATATTTTTTACCTTCTACTATCATTTCTTTTTGATAGCTGACTTTAATATCTATAGACAATACATTCCTATAAACTCTATTTTCATCAATAAATATTATAGGTTCACCTACCTGATCTAAAAACTCTATCGTTCCTAAATCGGTATTTTTTACCAATTTTGTCAGTGTTTTCCCTAACTCACCGGCTCTCGATATACTACCATTTTGTAATGATGCAGCATCATATAGTATTTTAATTAATTCTCTATCCTTCTTTTTTATGGGATATATCTCTGCTTGTGTGGCAATAAACTCTGCTCCATCTGTCAATACAGAAAATGGTTCAACTCCTAAACTTTTTTTATTTATGAAAGTGAAGTTTGCTTCTTCTAATGATGATAATTTCATCTTCTCATTATCTAATTTTATATTTTCATTCCCACTAATATTCTCTAAAAACATTTTAAACCATTCATTAGTTAAACTAATTTTTCCTTTTCTAACACTAGAAATATGATATCCATTGTATTTAGTTAAGAACTCTTCGGTAATTTTACACATCCTAGAGATTTGATCTAATAATTTATAATCATAATCAGTTAATTTATGTTCTGCCGGGTTAAATTCAAACTCTTTTCCAAACTCCAATATTTTTCCATGTTTATAGGAATCTATAAATTGAACTACATCTTTTACTACGTATTTTCTTTTCCCAACAATCCCTATTTTAATTTTTAGGAAATAATTGGGTCTGTATGAATATATATTTTCTCTCTCGAGATAATATTCTGTTTCTAATTCAATCTTTTCTTCTATATTTTCTGTCTTTTCTAAACTCTTTTCATATTTTTTTAATGACTCATATAATAAAGTTTCTCTCGATTTATTTGGAGTGTTATAATCAGGTTCATCATAGGGATAGTATTCAAATTCTTCAAGCCCTTCTAGTTCATCACAGTCAATATGAATTAGTTCTAGATCTTCAACTTCTAAAAGTGGTTGGGAATAAGAGCTTTCTAAAATATGTTCTTCTATCCCATCTAAATAACCTCCTGCTTCAAAGGTTAATAGACCACCTATAATATGTTTACATGCCCTGTCATATTGATCAAAAGCCGGGCAATTACAATTATAATCCATTATTCTATCATCTTTAGCTTTTACATCTATATTGAGTTTAATATCAAAATTATACATTTTCGTTCCTAAAGCGGTCCCCTGAAATTCAATTTCCAAATCATCCCAGTTATATTCTGCATTTTCAATTTCACATAGATTACTTTTAAAAGATTTTAATCCACGATTATAATTACTAATATCTCCTGCAATTAATTTTACTTCTCTCTTTGAAATATTCATTTGTATCCCCTTCCATTATGTTTTATATATGCTAATTATAACATAATAAAGCCCCATACAAAAAGGAGTAGTTTTCACCACTCCTAAAATTTTATATTTTTTTTTCAATTCCCAAGTCTCCCCTTTTATAAAGAGGAAGATCTAGAGGGCGTTACTTAGTCGCTTCTTCATAAGTACTAGTTAATGACAGCTCTTCTAATTGTTCTATATCTACATTTCCAGGAGCTTCTGTCAACAGACATTGTCCTTTGTTTGTTACCGGGAATGGAATTACGTCTCTTATAGAGTCCTGCTTTAACATTGCCATTAACCATCTGTCCACACCAAATGCTAATCCGCCATGAGGAGGAGCACCGTATTTAAATGCTTCTACGAAGAAACCAAATTTTTCTTTGATCTCAGCTTCAGTTAATCCTAATTGTTCAAATACAACTTTTTGTACTTTTCTATCGTGGATTCTGATACTTCCTCCACCAATTTCGAAACCGTTTAAGATGATATCATAAGAGTTAGTTCTTACTTTATCCATCTGGTCTCCAGCCAAGAACATCTCCATATCCTCTTCTTTGATAGATGTGAATGGGTGATGCTGTGCTTTGTATCTTTCTTCATCTTCACTCCACTCAAACATAGGGAAGTCTACTACCCATAGGAATTTATGGCTGTCTTTATTGATTAATCCCAATTCATTTCCTAATTTTAATCTAAGTGCTCCTAATCCTCCGTAAACTACTTTTGCTTTGTCAGCTAAGATTAATATAACATCTCCTGCCTTTGCTCCTGTAGTCTCTAGGATTTGTGCCATTTCTTCCTCAGAGAAGAACTTAGCAATTGGAGAGTTTACTCCCTCTTCAGTTACTTTGATCCAAGCTAAGCCTTTAGCTCCGAAATAAGTTTTAACATAAGTTTCCAAGTCCCCTAAAACTTTTCTAGAAAAGTTGGTAGCTTGTCCTGGTGCTACGATGGCATTTACTATTCCACCTGAGTTAGCAGTTCCAGAGAACGCCTTAAATCCACAATCTTTCATCATAGAAGTTAGGTCTTTTAATTCTACTCCAAATCTAACATCAGGTTTGTCAGAACCAAATCTGCTCATAGCCTCATGGTATGGCATTTTTTCGAATGAATAGTCAGCTTCTTCACCGGTTACTCTAGTAAATACCTTCTTACATAATCCTTCTACATATTCCATAACATCATCCATTGTTACAAATGACATTTCCATATCTAATTGTAAAAATTCTAATTGTCTGTCTGCTCTCAGATCTTCATCTCTGAAACATTTAGCAATTTGGAAATACTTTTCTACTCCGCCAATCATTAATAATTGCTTGAATAATTGTGGTGATTGAGGTAGTGCATGGAATTTACCTTTATTCATTCTGCTCGGTACTAAGAAATCTCTAGCTCCTTCAGGAGTTGACTTAGTTAGTAGAGGAGTATCTACTTCGATAAATTCACTCTCGTCCATGAATCTTCTGATAGCCATCATCATATCGTGTCTTTTTCTGATATTGTTCATCATAGCAGGTCTTCTGATATCTAAATATCTATATTTTAGTCTTAAATTTTCGTTTACATTGGCATCATCTGATATTTCAAACGGTAATACTTCTGCTGAGTTTAATACTTCTATATTTGTGATGAATACTTCTATATCTCCAGTAGCCATCTTGTCATTTTTAGAAAATCTTTCCTTTACTTCTCCAGTTACTTTTATTACATATTCACTTCTGATCTTAGAGATTATTTCTTTCATCTCTTCTGTAGCATCTTGAGGAACTACTATTTGAGTCACTCCTTCCCTGTCTCTAAGGTCGATAAAAGTTAATCCTCCTAAGTCTCTCTTAGTTGCTACCCAACCAGATAAAGTTACTACTTCACCGATATTTTCTGCTCTTAATTCTCCCAATTTATGGGTTCTGTACATATTCATTCCTATACCTCACTATTTTATATAAAATATTTTTATTTCTATTTTTTTGACGCAGACTAAAGTCTGACTTTAAATTCTTCTTTTTATCACGAATTAAATACTTTACTGCTATTACACAGTTGTCTTTAAAATAATATTTTTGACACAGATTTCTATGGATTAAAAATCTAATTAACACAGATCTAAAATTCTTTTTTCTTGGTTAGAACCTTCTTTTTATTTTGACTTTAATCCTTTTTATACATGTTATTCTAGTATTTAGATTTTAAAAATGAAGTTTATAATCGTTAAGCTTCAGCTGTAGTGTTCCTACAACAACGATCGTGACTTACTCATTAAGACAACATATAAATCTTCTTGATTTTCTTTGGATCTTTTTCTTGCATCAAGGCAAGAAATGATCTCAGTTAAGGGCGAAACCCTTAGAACCTTCTTTTTGTCGCAGATTGTACTGATTAAAAAATCAAGTTTTAATTACTCCAAAGCAATCACTATAGTTTCCTCTTATTCAAGAGGAAATGACAACAAGAAAGGAGTTAAGAGGGTTACACCTTCTCCAATAACTCATCAAATGCAACTACTTCTACATCCCTGCTGCTTAATTCTTTCAATCCCATAGTTCTATTGGCTTTAGATTCCGAGTCGATGATAACTTCCCTTTGAGCTCCTAATTTAAATGCTTTTTTCCTATGAGCATTGGCAGATTTTGGTGCATATTCAATATAAACTTTTACCCCATTATCTCTTAATTTATTGGCAACTAAGAAAGCGTAGTCTATATTTTCTTCCCCCATCCAGCTTATATATATATCGGGAGTATTTACGATTTTATCTTCTCCTAATAACATCATAAGTCTGTCCAGGCCCGATCCAAATCCTACTGCCGGAACTTCCTTATCTCCTAATTGCTTAATTAAGTTATCGTATCTTCCACCACCCAGGACCGTTCCCTGGGAACCTAATTTTTCAGTTATGATCTCAAACACCGTGCTTGAGTAATAATCCAGTCCCCTAACTAATCTCGGGTTTTCTACATATTCCACACCAAACATGTCTAAGTACTCTTTTACAGTCTCATAGTGTGCCTTTTCTTCGGAATTTAAATTATCAGGCAGCATTGGAGCATCTACCGTCAATTCCTGGCAGTTTTTATTCTTACAGTCCAATACTCTAAGGGGGTTAGCTTCATATCTGGTCTGGCAGTCGGTACATAATCCATCTTTTTTAGGAGTAAGGTAGTTTACCAAAATCTCTCTGTATTTTGCTCTTGTTTCATTTCCTCCTACAGAGTTTATGTTAACCTTTAGATCTTCTATACCTAATTTTTCCATCAGTCTGTATCCCATGGATATCACTTCAGCATCTGCCATAGGTGATGCATTTCCCAGGATTTCTACACCAATCTGATAAAATTCCCTGTATCTTCCTGCCTGGGGTCTTTCATATCTGAACATATTGTTGATATAATAATATTTAGTCAGATCTTCCTTGGCATAGGTCTTATTTTCCAGATATGATCTTACTACCGGGGCTGTCCCCTCAGGTCTCAGAGTGATACTTCTGTCTCCACGGTCAGAGAATGTATACATCTCCTTATCTACAATATCCGTCCCTTCCCCTATCCCTCTTTTGAACAGGTCTGTAGATTCAAATGTAGGAGTTATTATCCTTCCAAAACCATAATTTTCCAATAACTCTTTCGCCGTATCTTCTATAAAGTTAAATTTTAGAGCTTCTACATCATAGATATCTCTAGTTCCTCTCATTGCTTTTATCAATTCCATTCTTTCACCTCACAAATTTTGTCTAAAATACTTTCCAGCCTTTTAATCTATTATCAATGACCTCTCCTAAGCCGACAAATTCTCTATTTACATAGATCCTGTATTTGTCATTTGGTTTTTCACACATCACTGTATTTCCATTTAAAAATAATTTTATCTGTTTTTCGTCTTTTATCTCTACTTTTTCAAAGTTAAAGCTGTCTTCTACACTGGTTACGAAAGATAGATCACCTCTTTCTCCCATCTCTTCCATCTGCTCAATGGTAAATCCGTCTTCTACCAGATATTCTCCAACTTTGGTCCTTCTCAGCCCATTCATATGTGCATAGGTCGCCAGTTCTTCCCCCATATCAAAGATCAATGACCTGATATAAGTTCCCTTGGATACTTCACAGTAAAGTTTCCCTGTCTGTGTTTGCTCGTCAAATTCCATCAATTCCAGCTTTGATATTACTACATCTCTGCTTTTTCTTTCAATGACTACCCCTTCACGGGCCAGCTCATAGAGTCTTTTCCCGTTTACTTTCAGTGCAGAATACATAGGAGGAACCTGTTTAATTTCCCCTCTGAATTTAGACAATATATTCTTTACATCTTCAGCAGTTACCCTTACATCACTTCTATCTATAACTTCCCCTTCAGTATCGTAGGTATCTGTTTTTGATCCCAAAATAAAGTCAGCTATATAGGTTTTTTCCTTGGCTTCTATTACATTAGCTAATTTGGTAGCCCTTCCAAGACAGATCACAAGTACTCCTGTTGCCAGGGGATCCAGAGTCCCGGTATGTCCTATTTTTTTCATTTTTAATATTCTTTTCAATTTTCTGATCACATCAAAGGAAGTATATCCTTTTGGTTTATCTACATTAATTAATCCGTTCAATTTTATCCACCCTATATTATTTATTTTCATAACAGTATATCATATTCACTGGCCTTAAACAATCACAGAAATCTTTTCTCAGCCACTGATACCATGAATTTATATCCATTAAATTCAAATTCTTGAAACACATAGTTAGTTTTTCTTTTCTTCTTTTTTCAGTTTTAAAAGATAATCTTCCACATCATACCTCACTTCGATTAATTTACTGCTTCCCATCTCGGACTCTATTTCCACAATCCCCAGTCCTTTTGCAAAATAGATATAGTATTCATCCCCAGCTTTCCTGTACCTTAATTTTACTGCCTCTGTTTCCCCACCCATCAATTCTATCTTTTCATCTACAGATAAGATCTTATATGTAGATTTATCGTCATTTATCCAGGAAATCCCTTTTTTAATAGGTGATCTCAGCAGGATCAAATTATTGTTGGATTTTTCATCTATATAGTCATCTTTTAATTGGTTAGTTTCCCCTTCCCTGTATACCAGCCTGTACCCGTCTTTATTTACACGGTAAACAGCCACCCCCATGGCAGCAGTATCCAGGGTTTTCTTCTGATAAAATTCACCCCTTATCTTATCTATTATTTCTACACTTCCGGCTCCTTCAAATCCTCCATCAAAGATCTTAACCATAGGTTTATTCGGCATATAATCCTTTACCCTCACTTCTCCTGGTTGTTTCGGCCTAATCACATTATAAATTAAAAATATTACCGACAACAAAATTATTATCCTCACAGCTTTTTTATTCAGTCTATTTTTCATAATTTAACCTCCATTTTTTTGTTATCTGGATGCAACATCACGTTGTTTTTATTTTATTCTATTAAAACTTCCCTTTCTCGGTTGTGATTTTAATTTTTCTTTGGCAGGATACCCAAATACTATTCCATGATGCAGTGTATAACCCTTTGGAATTTTTAATAACTTTGCATATTCCTTTTGTTTTTCACCACTGCTCTCAAAGAGTTTGTTTATGAAACCGATCCAGCAGCTTCCTATTCCGATACTTTCTGCTGCCAACCCCATATTTTGACTTACAGCTCCCAAGTCATCAATTGGAGAAAATCCGTCATCGCTATAAGACAGTAAAATTAAAACTGGTGCATCATAAAATGCATCATATTCATTGTTGTTAGCCCATCCAAAATAGAGGGGATCATCGATATTTTTGCACACTTCTTTTGTCTCAAAATTTATTTTTTTCATAATCTCTTTATTTTCTATTATCGTAAAATGCCAAGGTTGTCTATTATGTCCACTGGGAGCCCACATCCCAGCTTCTATTATTTCATTTAATTCGATCTCTGTAATCATCTCTTTCTTATAGGATCTGGTGGTTCTTCTGTCTTTAATTATTTTTAAAATTTCATTCATTGTCTACCTCCATTATTTCTTACAGTATACTATAAGTTTTCCAAAAGTTTCAATGATATAGTATCCCAATTTTTAGAAGTTAAATATATATAGTCCAAATCATATTTTTTATATAAGCTTTTTAACTTTGTTCCATCTATATCCACAGGAGTTGTGTGCAGTAAGACCCCTTTTTTTCCACTATGCAGATCCAGGTTATCCAGATAGTTATCAGGAGATATAAATTTTTTTATAGGTATTTTCAAAAACTATCATAATCACCCCGTCTTTTAAAAATTTTTCATAGTTTTCATCTATATACCCTGCATTGGTAACAATGATTTTATCTCCTATATATTCATAGTAATCCTGATACTTTTTTATCAGCTTTTCACAACTGTCACCACAACTCCCCATCCCTTCATCTAAAAATACCCCCTCTATATTCCACTCATTTTTCCAGAGATCTATATCTTTTCTTACTTCCCTTTCATCCCTGTTTCCATAATCGGTAGATACGTACCCGATGACTTTTCCGCCATTATTCTGTATCTGTTTTATTTTATTCTCTAGCTTTTCAAAATAATATCTATCCTCCCTCCTGCTTATAGGCCCGTTATAATGCCGCCAGTTATCGCAAATAAAAAATAGCAGAGATTTCTCCCTACTATCTATATATACCCTATAATTTTGCTGTTCCCTGCTCTAAATCAGCTATACCAATTTTATCATTAAATATCACAACTAATAACTTAGCCACCAATGAACACCAATTTTTTACTAATAAAATTAATTAGTGTAAATTAGTGGCAAAAAAGTTAAAGGTTTTTAATCTGTGTCTATTTTTTTATTTCCCCGATATACTCAATTCATTTATGAATAATGACGGGGAACCTACCCCGGAATAACCATATTTAAAATCATTTCCAAGATCATTTACATCTTTTAACATCTCAAAGAAGTTCCCTGCAACTGTTATCAGATTGACGGGCAGGTCTAACTTCCCGTCTTTAATTAAAAATCCCCCTGCCTGCAGAGAAAAATCCCCGGTAACCGGATTTAGTCCTGCATGGATTCCCGATAGATCATTTATGTATATTCCATCTCCTACCTTGGCAGTCAGTTCCTCCAAGGAACTTCCCCCGTTCTCAATTGAAAAATTAGTTGGTTTAACTGCTACCAGCCCTTTAAATCCTGCTTTAAATCCATTCCCGGTACTTTCTACCCCGTCTTTTTCAGCTGTTTTTCTGTTGTGTAAGAAAGTTTTTAATCTCCCCCTTTCAACAATAACCTTATCAGATGCAGCTACTCCCTCATCATCAAATGCTGTTGAATTAGGGCCAAAATCAACCAGTGGCTTATCCGTTATGGTGATATTTTCAGAACATACCGGATTCTCCAATTTCCCCTCTAACATCGATAATCCTTTTTGAACATTTTCAGCAGAAAAACTAGAACTCATAGCTCCCAACAGATCAGCTGCAACCTCATTTGAAAGAAGAGTTTTATATTTACCGGAATCAGTTTTCCTTCCTCCCAGTTTATTTGCTGCATTTAAAGCTACCTTTTCAGCAAATTTTTCCACGTCGATACTGTTAATATCATGGGTTAGGATAAAATCACCCCCTGTTGTGACTTCATCACCTTTTTTAGCAGCAGCATAACAGTAAACTAAGATGGTATTTTTCTTTTTCTCTAAATCTAAATTCCTGGAGTTGATTATCTTTGTTTCTGTTTCACTCTCAACAAAAACCAACCTCTGAAGAGTATCTATATTTTCATAACTCCTTACCTTTTCATCTATTTTTTTTAACAGCTCAATCTTAGCGGAAGTTTTTATATTTCTTATATCTTCATTAAATGTCCTTACTTCCGGATAGTTTTTATCCCCTTCAAATAAAGAGAACTCCTCATTTGTTTCTACAATTGAAGCATTTAATATCAACTGGTCCAATAATTTAACTGCACTTTCTTCTGAGATCTCTTCGGTATATACGGACCCTGCTTTCCCATTATATTTCCCCTTTAATGAAATCCCCGAAACATCGGACACTTTATATTCCTCTACCTCTGAGTTAAATAATTTAATTGAAGTAGAACCACTTCTGGAAAAATAAACTTCCAGCTCCTCTATCTTTTTTTCCTTAGCTTTATTAAATAAATTAGTGTAGTCCATAATTATTTCTTCCCTCCTACTGTGATCGATGAAACTCTTATCCTGGGCTGGCCTACATCAGTTGGAATGTGCCCGCTTAATGATCCGCACACTCCCTGGGCACAGGACAGGTTATCTCCTACCATATCGATCTTGTGTAAAATTTCGGGACCGCTTCCAATTAGAGTAGCCCCCTTTACAGGAGTAGTTATCTTCCCATCTTCTATCAGGTAGCCTTCCCTTACTGAGAAATTAAAATCACCGGTTGTAGTATTTACACTTCCGCCCCCCATTGATTTTGCGTATAACCCAAATTTTACATCTTTTAACATCTCTTCTAAAGTAGAAGTTCCAGGTGCAATAAATGTGTTTGTCATCCTGGAAGTCGGAGCAAACTTATACGATTCTCTTCTACCGGAACCAGATGACTTTCCTTCCATCCTTCTACCTCCTAATTTATCTATCATATACCCCTGCAGTATCCCGTCTTTTATCAGGATATTTTTTTGAGCTCTATGACCTTCATCATCTATATTTAGAGATCCCCATCCATTGGCAATAGTCCCGTCATCGATGGCAGTCACACAGCTGCTGGCTATCTTTTCTCCAATTTTATCTGTAAAAACAGACAATTTTTTAGCAACAGATGTAGCTTCCAGCCCATGCCCGCAGGCTTCATGGAATATCACACCGCCAAACCCATTTTCCATGATAACTGTCATCTCTTTACTGGGAGCATCCTCAGCAGATAACAGTGTTACAGCCTGCCTGGCTGCTTCTTTTGCAGCTTCTGCTACATCCACATCTTCACTATAAAACTCAAACCCTTTCTGTCCACCTGGAGCAGATGAACCAGTTTGTACATTTTCTCCATCCTTTGCAATACACTCCACTCTTAACCTGGTATGAACCCTGGTGTCACTCCTATTTAATCCCTCTGAATTAATTATTTTAATATTCTGCACAGTATCAAAATACGAGGCTTCTACCTGGCTGATCTTTTCATCATATTCTCTGGCTGCCTTGTCTACTTTTTTTAATAATGCCACTTTTTCTTCTACAGGCACCGTGTCCGGCATCCTCCTGATCTTATGTTTATTTTCTTCAACTTCAGGTTTTCCTAACCTTCCCTCCACCGAGTTTTCTTTTTTTTCCAATGAATCAGCTAATTTTTTCGTGATTAAAAGTAAGTTCTCATCACTTAAATTATTTGTATACCCATAAACTGCATTTGATCTGTCTAAAATCCTGACTCCAACTCCAAAATCACTTCCAGAAAGTACTTTCTCTATCTTTTGTGATGATAAAGTAAGTGAAAATGTATCTTTTTTTTCAAAAAAAATCTCGGCAAAATCACCGCTGACCAAAGCTGTTTTAAAGATCTTTTTAATAATCTCCCTGCTTAACATAATATCCTCCTATTAATATCTTAATTGATTTAATTTTAACAGTTATTCATAAAAAGCAACGTGACGTTGCATCCAATTAATCATAATCAATGTTTTTATAAACTTTAATTTCCTAGATAATAATAAAAAGCAGCAGAGTTTCCCCCGCCACCTTAAAATAATTTTATAATCTTGCCAATCCCTGCTCTAAATCTGCTATAATATCATCTGCATCTTCCAGCCCTACAGATATTCTAACCAATCCCTCAGTTATTCCTGCTGCTGCTCTCTCTTCCACTGTATATGGAGAATGAGTCATAGATGCCGGATGCTGGATTAAAGTTTCTGTATCCCCTAAACTTACTGCTAAAGTGCACAAATCTAAACTGTTTAATAATTTTTTCCCTGCTTCCAATCCACCCTTTACATCAAAGGCAATTATCCCCCCGAATCCATCCATCTGTTCCCTTGCTATTTCATGTCCTTCATGAGATACAAGACCCGGATAATATACTTTTTCCACCATAGAATTAGCATCCAGGAATTTTGCTACCTTATATGCATTACTGCAATGTCTTGCCATTCTGAGTTCTAAAGTCTTCATTCCTCTGATCATAAGGAAAGCATCTTGCGGGCTGAGAACCGAACCGGTCATATCCTTTACACCTACTAATCTTATCTGGGTTACTGTATCTAAATCTCCTGCTACGAATCCAGCTACTACGTCTCCGTGTCCGTTTAAATATTTAGTTGCTGAATGAATTACCAGGTCAGCCCCGAATTCTAATGGTCTTTGAAGATATGGTGTTGCAAATGTATTATCTACAACTACCCTGGTTCCTTGAGTTTTATGTGCGATTTCACAAACAGCCTTGATATCTACAATTTTTAAATTAGGGTTTGCCGGTGTTTCTAAATAAACTATCTTAGTATTTGGTCTCATAGCTTTTTTTACAGCTTCCAAATCAGAAGTATCCACAAATTCTACATCGATCCCAAATTTAGTCAGTCCATGACTGAAGTAAGCATAAGTACACCCGTATAAAGTTTTGTCTGCCAATAGGTGGTCTCCAGATTTAAGCAGTGTCCACATTGTAGAAGAGATAGCTCCCATTCCAGAACTGGTAGCTAACGCAGCTTCTGCTCCTTCCAATAATGCCAATTTTCTCTCCACAACACTTGATGTAGGGTTTCCCAATCTTGAATATATATATCCGGCTTCTTCTAAAGCAAACCTTCTACCGCCTTGTTCTGCCGTATCAAATACAAAGGTGGAACTCTGGTATATTGGTGTAGTTAATGTCCCAAATGGATTTTTTTCTGCTCCTCCATGTATTGCTTTTGTTCCAAATCCTTTTTCCTCGATTTCCTTCATTTTAAGCCCCCTTAAAAAATGTTATTTCAGCCTACCACATTTATACAACACTTCCTGAAGAAAAGCAATTTTTTTAAAACAGCCCCAAAAAAGAAACAAAATTAACACCATTTTAATAAAACAGGTACTTCTTTCTAAAAAGTTCAATATTTTTCCTTCATTTGTTTACACAAAGTAATGAAATAGAGTATAATTTTAATAACTATTATTTTTTAATCTAATATAAAATTTTAACCTTAGGAGAGTTTATGAGACCTATACAAAAGATGTTTTTTATAATAATAACTTCGGTTATCTTAATTTCATGTTCCAACAGTAAATATCATACAGTAAAAAAAGGGGATACACTCTATTCAATTGCCCAAAAAAGAGATGTTCCAGTCCCGGAATTAAAGGATATAAATAACTTAGAAAGCAATTTATTATACTCGGGTCAAAAGATATACCTTAAACCCTCTAAAAATTACAAAGGCAGCTATCATATGGTGAGATCAGGGGATACACTCTATAGTATCTCAAAAAAATATGACGTAAAAGTTGATCATTTGAAAAAAATAAACGATTTAAAAAATAACACCCTCTATAAAGGGGATAAAATATACCTGGGAAAAATGGTAAATAAGGGAGATCTAAATTTCAGTTCCAGTTCCACTACAACATATAAAAATAATTCTAAAGACTCTATTTTAAAAAACTTTGGGCAGCCCCTAAAGACCATGACCATAAACAGCCCCTACGGGTACAGGGATCACCCTGTTTTAGGCAGAAGAATACTGCATACAGGAGTAGATTTAAAAGCCTCTACAAATACCCCTGTATACTCTCCCTACAGCGGAATAGTCACCTATGCCGGCTGGATGAACGGGTATGGAAAGATCATCATTATAGACAACGGAAATAACTATGAAACAAGATTTGCACACCTCAATAGAATCCTGGTAAAAAAAGGACAAACTGTAAAAAAAGGAAAGGTTCTGGCTAAATCCGGGAAGACGGGCAGAGTCACCGGTCCCCATCTGCACTATGAGATCAGGTATAAAAATCAATCCATGAACCCGATGAAATTTTAGGTTTCTTATAATTTCCCAAAATATAAAAAAGGAGACTCCTATTATTTAGGAGTTTATTTTTTAAAATAACTTAAAAATAGAAAATAGGAGGAACAATGTCTGAGCTGATAATAGTAAGGGGCGGAGGAGACATAGCTTCCGGTGTGATCCAGAAATTTCATAGGAGCGGATTTAGAGTCGTAGTTTTAGAGACAGAAAACCCGTCTTTTATAAGGAGAACTGTCTGTTATGGAGAAGCCGTATACCAAAAAGAACTGATCTTAGAAGAAAGTAAGGCTGTGCTGGCTCACGGGATAGATGAGGTCGATAAAATATTGGATAGAGGAGATATCGCTGTAATTGTGGATCCCTATGGTGACACAATAAAAAAATTAAAGCCATTGGCTGTAATCGATGCTATCCTGGCTAAAAAAAACCTGGGAACAGATATCCATATGGCTCCTATTACTGTGGGGCTTGGCCCTGGTTTCACGGCAGGAAAAGATGTGGATGTTGCCATCGAAACAATGCGCGGCCACGACCTGGGACGATTGATTTTTTCCGGGGAAGCCAGGAAGAACACCGGAGTTCCGGGAGTCATAAAGGGCTATGGACGGGAAAGGGTTATCTACAGTGAAGCCCATGGAATTATTAAAAACATCAAAGGTATTGGAGATTTCGTGGAAAAAGACGAAGTCCTTGCTCTCATAGGAGATATAGAGGTGAGATCACCCCTGACCGGAATTTTAAGGGGTCTTATAAGGGATGGATACAGAGTTCCTAAAGGGTTTAAGATAGGAGATGTGGATCCCCGTAAAGATCAGCAGCAGAATTGCTATACAATATCGGATAAAGCCAGAAACATCGGCGGTTCAGCTCTGGAAGCAGTTCTATACCTGAGGAGAAAGCAGGAACAAGTTAGAATTTAAAAGGAGGGAAGATGGAAGGAAAAATCATGCTGGAAATAGCCAAAAGGATAGATAGGGGTGAAAAAGCAGCTCTGGTAACTCTCACAGGTGTAGACGGGTCCAGCCCCGGCAAATCAGGCAGTATCATGGGAGTTTTTTTTGACCACACAACTTTAGGTACCATAGGTGGCGGAAACCTGGAATTCCAGGTGATTAATTCTGCTATAGAAGCTATGAAAATCGGTGAAAACAGGGAGTTTGAATTTACATTGGCAGCAGAGGGCAGTCTGGATATGATCTGCGGTGGAAAGGTCAGGGGATATATCAAGGTTTTCCAGAGGAGGAGAAAGCTGGTTATAGCTGGAGGAGGACATCTTGGAGTAGACCTCTATAAACTGGGTAAATATCTCAATATGTACACTGTCATAATAGATGACAGAGAGGAATATGTAAATGAAGAAAGGTTTCCTGAAGCCGATGAACTCCTCTGTGGAGATATAGGAGAGATATTAAAAAATTATTCACTGGATGAGGGATCCTATCTGGTTATCGTAACCCGTGGACACCTGGGTGACAAGGATGCATTAAAGGCTGTGGTAGGACGAAAGATCGCCTATGCAGGTATGATCGGGAGCCGAAAAAAAGTAGTTGAAAGTTACAGAGATCTAATGGATGAAGGAGTAGATAAAGAGGATCTCTTAAAGATCTATTCTCCTGTGGGGCTGGATATATCAAATGGAGACCCTGCTGAAATTGCTCTGGGAATAATGGCAGAAATCCTCCAAGTAAAAAATAACGGAACAGGAAAACATATGAGGGAAGTGAAAGTCATAATATTATAGGAGTGGAGTTATGAAAAGGATAGATACTAAAGATGCAGTGGGCCATGTTATTTCCCACGATATAACAGAGATAATTCCAGGAAAATTTAAGGGAAGAGCCTTTAAGAAGGGTCATATAATTAAAGAAGAAGATATAGAAAAACTCCTAAGATTAGGTAAGGAACATATATATATATTTGAAATTAAAGAAGATGAACTTCATGAAAATGATGCCGCATTAATTTTAGGAAAGATCGGCTGTGGAGAGTATGTATATTTAAGTGAAGAAATAAAAGAGGGAAAGATAGATTTTTATGCAGAAGTTGACGGACTTCTCAAGGTAGACAAAGAAAAGCTCTTTGAACTGAATATGCTGGGCCAGATCTCCTTTGCTACATTACCTGAAAATATTCCTGTAAAAAAAGGAGAGAAGATCGCCGGAGCAAGGGTGATCCCCCTCATTATAAAAAAAGCAAAGATGGAGTCAGCTGCACAAATAACATCTCATAAATTAATAGATGTAAAACAGTTTAAAAAGATGAAAATCGGTATAGTAACCACAGGGAGCGAGATCTACCATAAAAGGATAGTAGATAAATTCGGACCTGTAGTTGAAAAAAAAGTGACTGAATATAACTGTGATGTGATCGGTCAGATTGTGGTAACAGATGATAAAGAGATGATAAAGGATGCAATTAAAACCCATATAAATAATAAAGCAGATATGGTAATATGTACAGGTGGTATGTCTGTAGATCCAGACGACCTTACACCCAGCTCTATAATTGAGTTGGGAGGAGAATTGGTAAGTTATGGGTCCCCGGTACTTCCCGGATCCATGTTTCTCCTTTCATATTTGGATGAAATCCCAATCATGGGACTTCCCGGCTGTGTGATGTACTGTAAAAAAACTGTATTTGACCTGGTCTTACCCAGAGTTCTCAGTGGGGAAAAACTCAGTATGGAAGATATCATGAGGTATGGTCATGGTGGTCTTTGCCAGGACTGCGATATATGCAGATATCCAAATTGCAGTTTTGGTAAATAAGAGATAAGTAACAACTTTAGTTTGTATAAACAGACTGAAGATAAAAATAAATTAAAAGGTGGAGAAGAAGATGGAAATCAAAAGATATGAAACACAGAAAAGAATGAGCAGAGCAGTAGTACACAACAATACCGTATACCTATGCGGGCAGGTAGCCAAGGATTCTACTAAGGATATGAAAGAACAAACAATTACAACACTTGAAAAAATAGAAGAATTATTAGCCAGCGTAGGATCAAATAAGGATAAAATATTATCTGCTACAATCTATGTTAAGGATATGGCATTATTTCAAGATATGAATGAAGTTTGGGATAACTGGGTAAATGAAGGTTTTGCCCCTGCCAGAGCATGTGTAGAAGCAAAAATGGCCAGAGAAGAATTATTGGTAGAAGTTTCTGTCGTAGCAGCAGTATAGTACTATAAAAAGAGGCTGGTCAGCCTCTTTTTTTTTAACTACCAATATAGAAACTAACTGAGTGTATCCATAGAGCAGAATCGCAGTCGTTATTCTTTAAAATTCAACAAAAATGTTTCTGCCACCTGGGATAGGGGACGATTCTTTACCCAGACAATAACAGTTTGAGTTTCTAATTCACTCTCCTCTATTATTATCGACTTCAAATTTTTATTGGGCATAAGTTTAGCTGCACTTTTTGGAACTATTCCTATTCCCATCCCGGTATATGTCCATAGAAGGATAGATTTATTGTCCTCCCCCTCACAGATAATAGTAGGCTGGAATCCAACTTGATGACAGCTGGAAGTGATCAGATTTTCAAATCTTTTATCTAAGATCAGAGGCTTATCCTTTAGATCTTTTAAAGATATTGATTTAGGAGAATCGGGAAAAAACAGATCCTCCCTAACTACGGCAACCATAGGTTCCTTAGGCAGGTATATAAGATTAAAATTCTCAGTATTAAATGGTGTTCTGACTATTCCAATCTCAATCATCCCATTATTTAACAGGTCTAAAATTTTATATGTATTTCCTTCCTTCATTTGAAAATTAATCTCGGGATATTCCTTATAGAAATTATGAATTTGTTCTGGCAGAAGAATGGCTCCTGAAGACGAAACAAATCCAATGGAAAGAATTCCCTTACCTCCTAAATTTAAATTCTTAATCTCCTTTACAGAAGTTTCCATAAGTTCAATGATCTGTTTGGCACGATGCTGTAATAATTTTCCGGCTTCAGTAAGTTTCATCTTACGGGTGCTTCTTTCTAACAGAGTTACTCCTAATTCTTCCTCCAATAATTTTAGCTGCTGACTCAGTGGCGGCTGGGAAATATATAGTTTTTTTGCTGCCTTAGTTATATTTCTTGTCTCTGCGATAGCTAAAAAATATTTTAATTGTCTTATATCCATATTAATTCTCCCTTCTACCTAGGTTTTTTTATTTATACCCATATCATATTAATGTGACATCTTTAATATCTTTTTATTTTATATATATTTTTAGTATAATTATATCAAATAACTACCTGAATGAGAAGAGGGATCGAAATCATGAGGATGGCAGTAAAGTTTCAAAATCCTGGCTGTAAGTACAATAAGGCTCATGGGGAAGAAAAACTTATTAAGCTAAACTATAAAAAATTATAATTGTCAGATATTGTAAAAGTTGACAACAAAAAGAAAATGTTCTACTCTATAAAGAAATAGTTAAAAACACTTCACTTTTAATTAAAAAACAACAATTTTTTAATTAAAAATTAAAAATATTGGCAAAACAGGGGAAATCCTGTGACGCAAAGCTATAGGACCTTTAAAATGGCAGCCAGTTGCAGATCTTTTGGGGTCTGTATTTTTTTGTATCGAGGAGAGTCTACCCGCAAGGGGCATCACCAAAACTCTAGAATTTTTTCAAAATCAAGAATATTGCGTCAGAAGGTTCCAAAGTTTCTGCTTTTCTTTCCTCTATTTCTTTTTCAGATAAAAAGTAAATAGAGTCTGTTAAGGGTGACACCCTTAGATTTTAGTTTTTTTTTATTTTGATTCACGAGTACAAAAATCTAAGGAAATCTCTGTAATCTGCGACAAAAATAAAATTCTAAAGAGTCCCTCTTTAATACGGGTTCATTTCTTGTATTGACACAAGAAACGAACCAAAGAAAGTCAAGAAGTTTATAATTGTCTTGGTGGGCAGATGCCATGAATCTCCGTTTCTTAGTGAGATGCCTGACGGACATGGTGGGTTCGACGAAACTCGCTAGATGATTACTGAGAAGTAGGACGACTATAAACTTCGATTAAAATATAAAATTCTTTCTCCCTTTGAGGGAAAGAGAGTAAGAGAGAGGGTCTGATGACTATAAACTTTAAAAATATCTGTAATACATTTAACTTTCTTTATTAAGTGATATCGAAAGTTAATATTCGTATAAGTTCTGTGTAATCTACAGGAATATTGAGATTGTAATTTCAAACAATCTCTAATATCTGACTAAGTTCAACTACAGAGTTATATTCATAACTCTAAGTTTCAGTTATGCGACTGAAAAAAGATTCTTTGTGTAATTCTTTATTTCTTTTCTCAGTGATGAAGAATCAAAGGTTTTTAAATCTACTCAGTGGATTTCAATATAAAATGAAACTTTTAAGGAAAGATCAAAAATAGGAGGCAAATATGGAAATAAAAAAAATTAAAGAACTATTAAAAAACACTGGTGGAAAATCAATTATATTGGCGGTGATTTATTCTGTCTTACTGATTATTTTTCCCAATATACTGTTCCCATTTATTTTGTTAGTTATTCCTATGTTTATATTTTTTTCATGGAAAACTATCAAAAGTAAAGATTTTACTATGATAGTTAAGTTTATTTTACCATTTTTATTTATGTTTTTGTTTTACAAATCATATCATTCAATGGGAAAAAAACCTATAGGAGTCAATCTTTTCCATCCTCTCGTTAAAGAACGAGTGGAAAAACATTTTAAGGAAAAATATGACTTTGATTTCGTAGTAACTAGAATTTATTACAATTATTACGGAGATGAAGCTCATGGTATGAAATGGTATCCAGCTATAGGAGGATATCTAAAACATGATAAAAAATTCCCCGTAGGAGTATGGATAAGGGATGGAGAGATAGTCGATAACTACAGAAGGGTAATTTTTTATAGGGAAGTCGATAAATTCTATGAAAAGATGATCAGTAAACATTTTTCTTGGAAATATTCTCCAGAGATAAGTATCACGATTAGCGAAAAATGGATGGTTGATTCCTATAAGGAACTCTTAAAAAAGAAATTTAAAGATAATCGTATAGAAATAATGATTTTTTCCGATAAAGAGGACTTGAAGAAGAAAAAAATATCCAAAGAAGAATACCTTAAAACTATCAAAGGATTCGTGAAAGAATTTTCGAAATATAATAATCATATCGATAGATTTTTCTTACGATTCGATAACACTCTTCTTGAAGAGGAAACAGATAAAATGTTGGTTATACAAAAAAATGCCTTTAGGGATGCTAAAGATGGTAAAAAATATGAAATTACTAAAAGAGATTATAAGAAAGGGATTAGAAATGAAAATTATTATTATACCATGGATAAAATCTATGAAGAAATAGATCGTTTGAGTAGTGAAAATGAAAATATTTTCAGTGATTTTGAAAATTATTAAAGGAGGGAAAATTAAATAAATCATATGATAGCACTTTTATAGCTCTATCTCATTATACAAGGGTGGAACCCTTAGATTTTAATTTTTTTCTATTTAGATTCACAAGTATCAAAATTAGATGTAAATCAACCTAATTTTAAATGTGACTTGATCTGAGAAACAGAACCAAAGAAGTTTAAGAAGATTCTTACTCCTCCTTCTTATGGTTTCTCTCAAATTAGAGAAACCGAAGCTATAACCATCTTGTCTTAGCAGAGTAAGTCACAATCGTTGTTGTAGGAACAGTACTGCCGAAGCTGAACGACTATAAACTTCGATTTAAAAGTGGGCAAATCCGTGGTAAAAAAATTGATAGGAGAAGAAATAATATGGAAACTTCAAATACGGGAACCAACGGGAAAAAGAGTATTGAAGAAATACTCAAAAAAGACCGTGTAATAAGAAAATTGCTGGATAAAGATGAGGTAGTGGAATATATATCCTATAAAAAAGGGACAGTTTATAAATTAATAGCCGGATTTATGATTTTAATTGGAATCTATGTTATTTTTACACTTAGAAAATTTATTTTAGATGGAGAGTGGGGAATTCTGCTTGTTTTAGCTTTTTATTTTTTATGGCCTTTAAATCAAATTATAGAAGGCTGGATCAGTAAAATGGTAATAACTGATAAAGGTGTAATAATCAGGAATGCTTTTAGATTTTTTTCATATAAATTTTATTACTCAGAAATAAAAAATGCTTCGTATCAAGGTTTAAATTATACTCCTCAAGTAATAATAATGTTACAGAACAAAAAATCTGAATATAAAGCATACTCTCTTTTATCCAGCCTCACTGCAGATGAAGCAAAGACAATCGCATTTAAAATTGAAAGTAAACTGAAAGGAAGGGAGTGATAGTTATGAGATACAGGCTTAAAGATAATGAAGCGATAATACATGAAAATGAAAATACAATTCTAACAGACAGAAATATCGTCAAAGAATCGGGCAGATTTTTAAAGAAAAAAACAATGATAAAACTGGGTGATATCAGAAAAAAGAGGATCGAAAAAAATAATATCATCATATCTATCATGAGAAACAGAAAGACAAGGGAAATATATTTCATGTTTTCAGAGGATAGTATAGAGGAAGTATTTAATAAGCTGGGGAAGCTCGTAACGATATGTAAGGAAAATACCTACAGAACAACTACATCCAAATATCTAGAGGATCTGATAGATGAAGATGATAATCCCTATCAATATAAATATAGAAAAAAGAAAGTTATTATCTGGGGGATACCACTGTTTTTATTTTTTTCTTTCATATTTATACTTATGATACTCTATTCAATGATTGAAACAGGTATAACCTTTCCTGGATTTTTTTTGATTTATGCCTCGCATTACGCAGCACATTCATATTTTTATTATCTCTTCAATAGACTTATTTTTTTAGAGAATGATGTCATATATAGAACATTTTATCTATTCAGATACAGAAGATTAAATATAAAAAAAAATGTAATGTTTATAACACCTCGTCGTCATATTGCAGGTGTGTTTGTCAGAATAAGGTTTCGTGATAAAATATTAAAAAGATGGGTTTCCATTCCCAAAGGGGTTTTTGCTGTAGATCCGATGGATCTTGATGAATTTGAAAAAATTGTTACAAAATCATTAAAATATAAAAAAGTTCCACTACAATCTCATTACACATATGAAATTTATAAAAATTAATTCGGGAGGATGATGAATGTGGCTGGACCTTATTCAGAAAGAGTTCATTATGAAGGTGAGTATAACGGAGTTTTATATACAAAAGAAAATCTATCTTTGAAAAACTTAAAAATAAGATAAATATAAAAAATGAGTGGTTTCCCACTCATTTTTTAGTTTATAAGATTACTTTATAAGTGATTTCTCTAATTTATCCTTCATCTGCTCAAATCCGTTTTTCACTGCTTTTTCATAGGCAGCTTCCTGTGAATTTTCATCGGTTCCCACTCCGGTAGCACTGATGGTGAGTAAATTTTCTACTTTTTTCTTATTATACAGTTCCACTGTGATATTCAGTGTCGTTACAAAAGATTCCGGGGTAATCATTTTCTTATTGTAGAGAACTGCAGGCGTAGTAGATGTATGATTGCTGTTTAATACAACTTTCACCAGGGTATTAACTGTGGAATCATTCTCACTGCTGACAGCTACCTTATCGTCATTTTCACGGGATATGGAAGCTAACATAGTATTGAAATAATTATCAAAATACTCCTTGGAACCTCCGTTAAATTTTCCGCTGCTCTTAATATACAGGATATTTACGCCGCTATAAAGGCTGTCGCTGCTAATTTTTTTCTCCACCGCTTGGAGATCATTTTTTATCTGAGTCTTTGTATAGGGCAGGTTGTAAATTTTGGTACTTCCCAGGATAACAGCCACATTTCTATATGAATCAAACTCCTCATAACTTTTTAAAGCACTGGTTAAGTAGTTCTTTTTAAGGTTCAAATCTTCTGTCTGGGAAAACTGGTTATAGTTGCTGTTTATCAGACCCCTGAGTTCATTGGCTTTTTTCTCATATAGAGATATCTTGGATTCATCTAAGGTAGCAGTAGCTGTATACTTTGATCTAAACCATTTTTTCTTGACTTTGAAGTCTACACCTAGGATATTCGTTTCTGAAATGGTAGATATTCCAGATGAAACCTCTCTATTTGACTGCCCGTTAGTCAGGCTTTCGTTGCTGGTAAAGTTACTCCTGATGGTCACCTGTATCTGGTTAGACAGGTCTGCTAAGGCTTCTTTTTTTGCCGTCACCTCGCTGTTACCCATCCCTACTCCCTCCAAAGTCTTAGAAAAACTTGAGACGGTCATAATAACTCCCAAAAGTAATATTATTAATTTTTTCATGCTCTTTCCTCCTAATCGTCTATTGGCGAAATTTAAAACCTTTTTTGCCACTAAGACCAATTTTTGAAACCGCTAATTAGCGTAATTCGTGGTTCAGGTTTAGTTACTAACTTTTAATTATTCATCGCTGCTTTTTTCTTCCACAGTAGTTCCAGGAAAATCTTCATTGTTGGAGCTGCCAAAATAAGCATTTAACTCTCTCTCTAATTCAGCCTGTGAGGATTCAGCTTTTATTTTTAATTTTAAATTTTCGTCGGTATAATTATTCGGGTTATTTATAGCCTTTGCTGCACTCTCAATCAGCATTTCACTGTCTACAGTCATCAAAACAAATAATTCATCCTCAGGAGATATCCAAGTCTCTTTCAGAGAGGCTCCCTTGAGGTCTACACTGACCAATTCTTTTATTACATTTTCTGAAAGGGAATCCACACTGGTAGATTCACCTACCCCGATTTTACTGGTATATGATTTGAACAATCCATCAACTTTGGTTCTAATCTGCCCTCCCAGATCCATCCTGGCATTAGCCATAGCTTCCTTCCTGGCAAAATCAAACCCAAGATCTGTCATCACAGCTGATCCCACACCGGCAATTCCATTATCATAAGTAGGCTGGATTACCCATTTAGGATATTCCTTCATCTTTTCATAATTTACATTGGTCCCTAACTCTGGTTTTGTCTCCTTGGCACTACATCCGCCAAATGCTGCCGCAGTCAAAATAGTTAAAATTAAAATTGATTTTTTTATATTCATGATAATGTCCTCCTATTTATATTATATTCAACTTATTATACATATATTTTTTTAAAAATCCTATTAAAATTAAAAAAAATCATGTAATTTCAATTTAAATTTGATATAATTTTATAAGATAACTCGACTTATGCAATTTAAGATTACTTTAATGATCGTTATATTTTATTATAAAAAAATATAACATAACGTGTTTTTAGTTTGACTTTTTAGTATTATATTTAAAAATAATTTTTGCACAAGCCGGGATAATAAATAAATTAGGAGGGTATAAAAAAATGATAGGAATAATAGGTGCTATGCACGAGGAAATAATAGAATTAAAAAATATGATTTCAAACTTAGAGGAGGAGAAAATACTGGATATTATCTTCTACAAGGGAACTTTGGAAGGGAAAGAGATCGTATTGGTAGAGGGAGGAATAGGTAAGGTAAATGCATCTGTATGTACCACTTTATTAATCGACAGATTTAAAGTAAATCAACTGATATTTACAGGGGTAGCAGGCGGGACCAACCCTAATATAGAAGTAGGGGACATCGTTATCTCAAATGAACTTATGGAGCATGACTTTGACTGTACAGCTTTTGGAATGAAACATGGAGAGATCCCTAGAATGGAAACTTCTATCTTTAAAGCAGATGAAAAATTAATTAAAATAGCCGAGAAAAGTGCTCTGGAATTATTTGACAAAAAAAATATCTATACAGGCAGAATCGTAAGCGGGGATGTCTTTGTAGCTGAACCTAAAAAGATAAATTGGTTGAGAGAAACTTTCAACAGTGAATGTACAGAGATGGAAGGAGCAGCAGTAGCTCATGTCTGCCATTTATTCAAAACTCCATTTGTAATCATAAGATCTATCTCGGATAAAGCAAATGATGATGCTAAAACAGATTTCCAGGAATTCGTAAAATTAGCATCTAAGAACTCTAAAAACTTAATTGTAGAAATGATGAAAAGAGTGTAATTCTTATTTTCTTTGGAATTCTATTTAAAATAAAGTATTTTGATAATTTCAAAGAAAAATTATAGCTGTTTGCCCGCCAGAGGCGGGCAACCTCTATGATTTTAAATGCGTGTGCCACTGCGAAAGTTCAATAATTAATACGTAAAAAATTTAATCTCAAAGAGCAGAGATCAAAGAGAATTACAAAATTTTTAGTAATGATCTTTACGGTTATTTTTTCTTGAAAAATCTGTGTTATTCGTGGTTAAAAAGAAAAATTCAAAGGAAGTAAAATTATGAATATAGATAAAACCTTGGAAGAACTTTATTCCCTTACCAATATGGGGATAAAGCTGGGATTAGATAATATAAAAAACATCTTAAAATTCATGGGGAATCCCCAGGACAGCTATAAGATCCTGCACATTGCAGGAACCAACGGTAAGGGGTCCACAGCAAGTATTTTAGAAGCAGGTTTATTAGAAGCAGGATATAAGGTAGGAAAATATACCTCGCCCCATATTGAAAAATTCAATGAAAGAATTGTGGTTAATAGGGAGCAGATATCCGATGAAAAGATATACTCTTACTACAAAAAAATAAGGACCTTAATTGAAGTCAATAATTTTCACCCCACCTTCTTCGAGATAACTACCGCAATGATGTTTGATTATTTCAAAGATTGCGGTTGTGAATATGTAGTTTTAGAGACAGGTTTAGGGGGGCGTTTTGATGCAACCAATGTCTGTCATCCTGAAATTTCAATAATTACCAATATATCCCTGGACCATATAAATATTTTAGGAGATAATCTGACCGATATAGCCCGTGAAAAATGCGGCATTATCAAAAACAGCCCGGTGGTAATTGCTGACTCTAAACCAGAATTAATAGCTGCTGTTGAGGAAAAAACTAAGGACTATGTAGATGTGATAAAAAAATACAGGGATGTAAAATTTCAACTGACAGAAGATTTCGGAACTAAAATTTATATAGATAATCTGGAATTTAATCTGGCTCTTTATGGGGAGTATCAAATAAATAATTTTTTAGGGGCCTATGAAACCTTGAAAAAAATAGGTATATCGGATCAAAATATACAGAATGCAGTCTCAAAAGTTTACTGGCCTGGAAGATTTGAGATTTTTTCTAAAGAAGATCCCCTTATAATACTGGATGGAGCCCATAATGTAGATGCCGCATCCAGATTAAAGGAAAATATTCTGTCTAAATATAAGAAGGAGGATGTAGTTGCCATGGTCTCTATCTTAGGAGATAAAGATAGACATGGAATATTAGAGGAGATTTCAGAGTTTAGTGATGAGGTAATATTTACATCATTGGAAGATTTTCACAGGGGAACTTCGGGAAGGGAATTACTGGATCTGGTGCCTGACTTTAAGGAACAAAGGGTGGAAGATGACCTGGTAAAAGCTTTTGACCTGGCTAAAAAAACAAAGAAAGTTATAGTTGTCTGCGGATCATTTTATCTGTTGTCAAAATTCAAAAGATCTATTCAAAAGGGGTAGAATTATGACTAAAAAACAAGTTTTATTTTGGAGGATTATCTTAATCTTCATTATTGTCTTGGGAGGTTATTTTATAGCTCCAAATATTTCAGGAGATAAAAAACAAAATCCAGACCAGATAGTGGAAAAGGGAATAGATGAGAATGAGATAGAATTAAGCATCAGACCAGATGATTTCTATAAAAAAAAGAAAGATAAAAACTAGTCACCAATGACACCGGTAGACAATAGGGGGGCTTATGATTAAAAAATTTGTAAGATTATCAAAACTGGTAAAAGCTTTTGATTTCACTGTAATCTACGGGGGACTGGATAATTTAGAAAGAAAGATCTTACTCCCTACAGTACATAGAGTAGGAGCAGAATTAACCGGCTTTTTAATAAAGGGAGATCAGCTCAACAAGCAGCTGCATGTCTTGGGAACGGAGGAGATGAGGTATATCGACTCCCTCTCCCCTGAAGACAGAAAAGACAGGTTAAAAAAATACTTTTCCTATAATTTTCCTTGTATTATCGTAGCCTGTGAGAAGGAGATCCACCCTGATTTTATAGAATATGCTATAAAACATAATAAACCGCTCCTGACTACTCAAAATAAAACTGCAGTTGTCATAAGGAAATTAAAATATTTCCTCCAGAGAAAATTAGCACCTGAAATAAGGTTGGAGGAACACGTTTTAATTGAAATTCTGGGAATAGGAGTTTTGATAGGTGGTTATGAAGATGCAAGGATTGGGGCTACCCTGGAATTGATTGAAAGGGGACACAAGTATATCACCGATGAAAATTTAATTATAAAAAAAGTTGGAAGTGATATCCTGCTGGGAGAAAACGGCTATGATAAGAGTAATGTAAAAACACATTTTTATCTGGGGACTAGCAGCGGGAATATAGACATCACCAATAACTATGGGATCATTGCAACCAGGAGAACTAAGGAAATAAACCTATATATTAATCTGGAAAAATGGGACAAAATGAAATTTTATGACAGGCTGGGTATCGATAAAAAATTTGAGGAGATCCTGGGAGTTAAGATACCTAAGCTGAGCCTTCCGGTACGAAAAGGAAGAAATTTAGCTGTAATAATCGAAACGGCAGCTATAAATGAAAGGTTGAAACAAATTGGAGTGAATTCTTCTGAATATTTTTTAGAAGAAACTGCAAAATTGATCGCTTTTAATAAAAAAAATAAGAAAGGTGATGAGATGAAAAAAAAGATTTTGACAGTAAAAAAAATAGTCGATGAATTTAATCTAAAAGTTATTACGGGAGAGGAATTTTTAGAGTCAACTTATATAACCAAAACAGCACTTCATAACCCTGCTTTGGCACTTTCTGGATTTTATGAAGTGTTTTATAAAGATGGATCTAAAAGTTTACAACTATTTTCCCAGGGGGAATTAAATTTTTTAAAGAGTCTGGATCAGGATGTTAAATATAGAAATTTAAACAATTTTTTTGACTTTGACTTCCCTGCTATGATCATAGCAGATGCAGATGAGATTGAACAGTGTTTTATTGACCTGTCCAGGGAAAAAAAGAAAATCATGCTGCTCTCCGACCAAACTTCTACCCAGTTAACAGCAGATTTAAATCAATTTTTAGAAAAAAAGTTTGCTCCTAAAATCACCATGCATGGAGTATTTGTTGAGATGTTTGGATTTGGGGTACTGCTCACAGGAAGGAGCGGGATAGGTAAGAGTGAGACCGCCCTGGAATTAATTCACAGAGGACATAGATTAATTACAGATGATAAGGTAACTTTTCATGAACACCCCAGTGGAATGGTGATAGGAAAAGCCGGCAGGATCCCTTACTTTATGGAACTTCGAGGGCTGGGAATCATAGACATCAAGGCACTCTATGGACTGGGGTCTGTAAGAAAGGAAAAAAGATTAGACGCAATAATAGAGCTGAAGGAATTAAAAAGCGATGAATATTTGACTAAGACCAGCTCCAAAGGGATCCAGGTAGAGGTCTTGGGTCATCCTGTAGATCACGCAGAACTATATATAAGTTCCGGAAGAAATGCAGCGACCATGGTAGAAACCACTATCATGAATTTAATAGCTATCAAGTATGGCTATGATCCTGAAAAGGCATATAAGGGCAGAGTGAGACACAAAGAGTTTATATAAAACATATTAGGGGGCAAAAAGGAAATGAAAAGAAGGGTAAAGACATTGGCTATCGATTATTTTGTAATTAATTTAGGACTTATTATAGCCGCAATTGGAATAGGGCTGTTTATAGTTCCTGCAAAGATAGTCAGTGGTGGGGTAACGGGGATAGCAACCATATTATATTATACATTTAACCTGTCTGTTGGGACCAGTATGCTGTTTATCAATATCCCGTTATTTTTAATAGGGGTTAAAACTTTTGGTAAGGAATATGGTGCTAAAACATTGTTCGGCATCATAATGCTGTCATTTTATATAGATCTATTCAGAAAGATTGTGGGACTCGATAATGTAATAGATTTTACAAAGGGGAGTAATTTTTTATTGGCACCACTCTTTGGAGGTATTTTACTGGGAGTAGGTCTGGGGTTAGTTTTAAAATTTGGTGGCAGTACCGGCGGAACCGATATTATAGCTCAAATGGTCAATAAAATTACCAAGATACCGGTAGGTTACTGTATGATGATCAATGATACAATTATTATAGTCAGCGGAATAGCTATCTTTGGAATAGAAAAAGGATTATATGCAATCATTGCAATGTTTACAACTAACGTAGTTATCAATAAGATCTTTGAAGGGGTAGGATACACTAAGATGGTCTATGTCATAAGTGATCACTACGAAGTTATAAGGGAAATAATAATAAATGATATAAAAAAAGGGGGAACAGCTCTATCGGCAAAGGGACTCTATACAGATGAGAGTAAATCAATGATTATGACTGTCTTAAAAAACAAGGAGATCAGAGATCTTCAGGCTTTTATAAAACAAGTGGATCCAAGTGCATTCATGATCATATCAGAGGTTTACGAGGTGTTAGGTGAAGGGTTTAAACCACTGGATTAGACAATGTGACGTAAAAAAAACTCTTGGAGGAGAACAATGGACAAGATAATAGTAAAAAATATAAAGGCATATGGGTATCACGGTGCTTTAACCGAGGAAAATATATTGGGTCAAAACTTTTATGCTGATGTAACCTTATATAAATCATTAAAGAAAGCAGGTCTTACAGATGATCTGAGTAAAAGTATAAGCTATGTAGATGTATATTATGATGTAGAAGATATCATAAAGAATAAAAAATTTAAATTGATAGAAGCTTTAGCTGAGATGATCGCTCATACTTTACTGGTAAAATATGGTATAGAAAAGGTAGAAGTAGAGATCAGGAAACCCGGTGCTCCTATAAATGGCAGTTTTGACTATGTAGGAGTGGGAATAACCAGAGAGGCAAAAAACTATGAGATGGACTAGAGTTTATCTCAGTATGGGATCTAATATAGGGAATAAATACTACTACCTCTTAGGAGGTATCTTTGCCATATCTCAACTAAAAAAAACTAAGGTTACCGCTGTCTCAAGATTTTATTCAACAGATCCAGTGGGATATCTGGAGCAGGATGAATTTTTAAATTGTGCAATTGAGATTAAAACCCAATTGTTACCCTTTGAACTCCTCAGAGAACTTCAAAGGATAGAGTTGAAGTTAAAGAGGGAGCGAAAATTGAGATGGGGACCTAGAACCCTGGATATAGATATTATATCCTATGGGAATCTAAAGTTAAACAATGATGATCTTATTCTGCCCCATCCCAGGTATAAGGAGCGAAATTTTGTATTGATTCCCCTTTTAGATGTTATTAGGGATAAAAGCTATATCCGATCTATCATAGATTATAATGATAGAAGTGTCAGAGCAGAGAAAAAAATATCTCTCCTAATCAGCAGTTGTCTTGTTGGGAAAAAAACTTCGTATAAAGGTACGGCCAGTTACAATTATATTGCGGCTGAACTCCTAAAAGACAGGTTTGAATTCATAGAAACCTGCCCCGAAGTAGAGGGGGGACTCGGTATCCCCCGTCCATCAGCTGAAAGAAAGGGTGATAAGGTGGTAACTATTGAAGGTATAGATGTTACCCATGAATTTCAGGCAGGAGCCGGTAAAGCTCTGGAAAAAGCCTTAAAAAACAATATAAAACTTGCTCTATTAAAAGGAAAAAGCCCGTCTTGTGGAATAGATACTATATATGACGGGACTTTCACGAAAAATATGATTCCCAGAAATGGAATAACAGCAGACGAACTCCTACTAAAAGGAATAGACATAATCGAGGTGAATAAGGATGAACAATAAGTTTAGTGAGATATTGGAGGTTATAAAAAAAAGTAATAGAATATTAATTACAGGACATACCAGCCCCGATGGAGATGCCATAGGGAGCGGGTTAGCTCTGCTTTTAGCTCTGAATAAATTAAATGAAACTTTAAAAAAGCAAACTGAAGGGAGGGGTGAGATCTACCTGGATAAAACTTTAAGATTTATCTTGGAGGATAAAACCCCTAAAAATTTAAAGTTTTTAACCCACTCTATCCTCATTGAAGAATTCGGAAACTACGATTCGAAATATGAGTTTGACCTTATGATCTGTCTTGACAGCGGTAACTTTGACAGAATTGGAAGGGTAGGAGAATTAAAGGGCGAAAATACTAAAGTTATAAATATCGATCACCATATCAGTAACGACAGGTTTGGAGATTACAACTATGTAGGAGACATTTCATCCACTTCAGAGATTTTATTTGATTTTTTTAAAGAAGCAGGGATCGAACTGGACCACGGAATAGCAGAGTCTCTCTACACAGGTATAGTCAATGATACCGGTAATTTTAAACATTCAAATACCACTAAAAAAGTTTTTAAGACAGCTTCCGAGCTTCTGGAATATGGGGTAGAACCAGATGAAGTTATCAAAAACTTTTTTAACACCAAATCCATGGAAAAACTAAAATTAACAGGCCGGGTTTTATCCGATTTTAAATTTGTAGACAGCCATAAGTTGGTGTACTATTATATCAGTGAGGCGGAACTATCTGAATTAGGAGCTGGTAAAGATGATACCGGTGGCCTGGGAGAACTCCTCCTTTCCTATGAAAATGCAAGTGTATCCCTCTTTCTCAGGGAGGATAAGGGGCATATCAAGGGAAGTTTCAGGTCTAAATATGATGTAGATGTAAATGCCCTGGCTGGTCTTTTGGGCGGCGGCGGTCATGTTAAGGCGGCTGGATTTAAAACTGATAAAACTTCCGATGAAATATTGGATATAATAATTAAAAATATGAGTTTAGGAGGCGAATAATGAAGAAAAAATTATTAGTAGTTGCTCTGTTAGCATTAACCCTGGGTGCTTGTTCAAACAAAGGGGAATCCAATGTAAGAAAAGATGATAAAATTCAAAGTATGAGGGATTATGATTCTGTACAGGGGGTAGTATCTCCTAAAAGAAAAGTTGTCATAGCTGAATTTAAAAATCAAACCAGATTTGGCAGCAGAAGACTGGGAAATAATTTAACCGATGTTATTATTACAGAACTGGTAAAAAGTAACAGATTTATTGTTTTAGAGCGGGAAGATCTGGCCAAGGTAATGCAGGAGATAAATTTTTCTAATACTCTGGGACAGGGGCAGCTGGCATCTGAGAGAAAATTCCAGGATGCAGACTATGTTATCACAGGTGCAATCACTAAATATTCTGTAAACACCACTGGAAATAAAGGTGTCATCTCTACCAGCAAAACCCAGAGAGCCGAGATCTCATTTGACATGAAGATGATAAATGTAAGAACCGGGGAAGTAGTATTATCCGACCAAGGTGAGGGTGTATCAGACGTTGAATACAGCACTACTCTAGGTGTAGGTACCACAGGTGGATATGATGAAGGTCTGGAGCAGGAAGCCTTTAGAGCCGCAGCTATAGACGTTATGGATAATATCATAGAGACTGTGGATAAGACCCCTTGGATGGCAAATGTAGCCAAAGTCTCCGGGAATAAACTTTATATCAATGCAGGTAGAAAAAGTAATGTGGAGATAGGTACAAAATTAGGTGTATATAAGCAGGGAGAAAAGATCGAATTTAACGGTAAATTCTTAGGATTTGAAGAGAATAAAGTAGGAGAAGCAAGGGTAGTGGATTATTTGGGTGAAGATGCCGCTATCTTAGAGTATAAAGGGGAAGCTTTCACCATTCCCGGCGTAGTAAAGTTGATGAAGTAATATGAAGAGGTATAAGTTATTTTTATTATTTATTCTCTTAATATTTATAGGTTGTACACCAAAGCAGGATTTTGTATTAAAAGCTACCCCGTCAATATCCCCGGCTAAACTGGCAATTTTACCCGTCAATAATAATACAAATGATGTAGCTGGAGGATTTATCTTTCGGAAGGTAGTTTATAATAATTTTGAACAGGATAATGCTGGATATGATATCCAAAATATCAATAAAACCGATGAACTCCTAAATGAAGCAGGAATAACAGATGGAGGACAGTTAAAATTTGTAAAACCCATCGAGCTGTCTGAGATCTTAGGGGTGGATGGTCTCCTCTATACAGACTTGGATGAGTTGGATTTTATGACCTATCCCTACTACCATACCCGTTCTGTCAAGGGAACTTTTATGGTGTATAATTTTGAAAAATTGATCTGGGTAAAACCAATCAGGGTAGCTATAAAATATTTTGGTGTCAGTTCGGCAATAAATACCATAAGCGGAGCAGTCAGCGGCGACTCCGATCAATTAAATGCAGGGATGACCCGTGCCGCCATAGACATAGCTGTCCATCAGGGAATAAAATATGCTACTATTGCAGGCTTAGATCACGAGTTAGCCCCAGAGATGGCCCTGGTGAGTAAAAAATTATCCCATGTCATCCCCAGGGGGAGCCGGGATAACCCGGCTTATGTAAAAAAAAGTGAAGATGAGATCAAATATCTCCGGGAAAAAGTTAGTAATAAAGAATCTATAGTCACCGATGAGATGTATATAGAAGAGAAGGAAAAAGCCGAGGTGTTGGAGGAAATTATTCCAATATTAAATTAAAGAGGAGTGACAATATGAGCGATGTTATTTTTATAAAGCCTAAAAGTTTTGAAGATTCTAAAAGAATCGTAAATTATATTGTAGAAGATAAAATTTTACATATCAATTTAACTTCATCAGATAAAAAAATGTACCAAAGGGTACTGGATTTTATAAGTGGAGCAGTCTATCTAAAGGATGCAAAATTATTGAATCCGGCAGAAAACATCTATCTTTCTATACCAAAAGAAACTTCATTTTCTTGGGGTGAAGAGGATGGCGTGAAAGAAAATAAAGTTAGTCTGGTAGATCTAAGATATGACGAGGAAGAAGAAATAAAACCTGTTTTTTAAGATAATTTTTAATCATAAAGAATATAAAATTAAAAATTTGTAATAAAAATAGGTGTTCAATATACTATACGCCTTTAAATTATTTTGAAAACGTGATAAAATAGATAGTATTTTTTAAAATAAAGGAGTAGGGAGTAGTTTATGTATAAGAAAAATAAACCATATATTTTGGTATTTGGAGCATCAGTTGTAGACATATTTGGAATTTGTAATGTTGGGGTAAAATACAGGGTGAAAGACTCTAATCCTGGAAAAGTAAGGATGGCCTTTGGTGGTGTCTCTAGAAACATTGCAGAAAATATGGCTAGAATTGGTCTAAATACCAAGTTTATTTCTATCTTAGGAGACGATGAAAAGGGTCGTGCTATGTTGGACCATTCAGAGCTGATAGGGTATGATATGGAAGATTCTCTTATTTTAGAGGGTGGAAGAACACCAAGTTATTTGGCTATATTGGATCAATTTGGAGAAATGGTTTCAGCAGTGGCAGATATGGAAAGTATCAGTGCTATGAATACAGATTTTATCGATTCTAAATCTCACTTAATTGAAGATGCAGAATACACATTCTTAGATGCTGATGATCCCGAAAATTTAGAGTATATCTTAAAAAAGTTTACTGGTAAAACTAAATTCATCTTAGATCCGGTATCTTCTGAGAAGGCTGAGAAGATAAAGCATCTAATCGGCTATTTTCATACAATAAAACCAAATAAAAATGAAGCTGAAATCTTGACTGGGTTTTCTATAGACACAGATGAAGATCTAAAGAAAGCCGGAGAATATTTTTTAAACTTAGGTGTAAAAAAAGTATTTATAAGTTTAGATTCTGAAGGGGTGTACTATACCGATGGAATATCCAGCGGAAAGGTCAAAGCCTGTAATGTAACCGTTAAAAACGTAACAGGTGCAGGGGATTCCTTTGTGGCCGGACTGGGATTCGGATATATGAACGATATGGATATGGAGGAAATTGTAAAGTTTTCTATGACCATGTCTATTATTACCATCTCCTATGAAGGGACTATCCATCCCGACATGGATCTTATGAAAATTGCTAAAACTATGAGGGACGTCTCATGGGAAGAAAAATTCATCTAAAAAATAGATGAATAAATTAAAGATTTAAAGCAGGAGATTCTAAACAGAATCTCCTGCTTTTTTTAGTGTCCACTTTCCAGGTTATAGTATAAAACTTTAGCTCTCTTTCTGTATATCACTTTTATCACTAGGAAGAATAATATTAAATTTACATTGAATTTGAAACCCCTTAATAACTTTATGAAAAGCCTTTTTCGCCAAACAAATATAAATATCCTTTAGTTTATTTTAATAATATGCTTCATAAATTCATTCAGCAATGGTGATAACCATTTATTTTTATGATACGATATCTGAGTTGAAAATTTAATTTTATCCCTATTTCCCTTAATAACTCTAATCTTTTTAGCTTCTATTAAATCTTCTACACAAAATTGAGGTAGTAAGCTTACTCCAAGATTACTTACCACACATTGCTTTACGGCTTCAATACTTGAAAACTCTAATGTTCTTAACGGCGAAACATCTATATTGTAGAGATAGTTTTGAAAAAATCGTCTTAAAGAGCATTCTTTTTCTGTAAAAATAAAACACTTTTTCTCTATCTCACCTTTATTTTCTCTATTAATATTTTTAATATCAAACTCTTTACCACTTATAAATACAAGATTTTCTTCACTAATTTTATGAGTTATTAAATCTTCAAAATTCGTTTTAGGTTCTAATGTAATGATAAGGTCAAGCTCACCAGCATATAATCTTTCTCTAAGCTTATAACAATTATCACTTATAATTTTTAAATTAACATTTGGATAGGCACGATTAAATTGAGACAATCCTGAATTTAAACGATATATGACCAGCGACTCCGAAACACCGATATTTAACTCTCCTTTTGTATCTATTGTATCTACTGAAATATTCTTAATTATATCATAAGTATTCAGTAACTCAACTACATACTTGTATAATTCATTTCCTGTATCTGTTACATTTATTGTTTTTCCAAGACGATCAAAAAGAGGTGCTCCTACCTCTCTTTCAAGGGATTGTATGTGCTCACTAACAGTGGATTTTCCATAATATAAACTCTCCGCTGCTTTAGAAAAACTTTTAAGTTCAACTACTTTTTTAAATGTTTGAAATTTACGTATTTCCATTTATTTAACCTCCTTTCATTTAATAGGTTCGTATTTTACGAACATTAATTTCTATTATTTTGATTTTACCGAACTAATAACTTATGTTATCATAATAATATAAATTATTTTATTTGTAAATATTTTTTAACAAAAGGAGAAGTTATTATGAAGAAAATTTGTTTGTTACTTGCTGATGGATTTGAAGCAGTTGAAGCAGCTGTTTTTACAGATGTAATGGGTTGGAATCAATTTGAAGGCGATGGTAATACAGAGTTAATTACAGCAGGTACGAAAGACACATTAAAATGTACGTGGAATTTTACAGTTACCCCAGAAATGCATATCAGAGATATAAATGTTGACGAATTTGATGCATTGGCAATTCCTGGCGGCTTTGAAGAGGCAGGGTTCTACAAAGATGCTTTTAGTGAAGACTTTTTAGATGTTATCAAAAAATTTGATAAACAGGGTAAAATTATAGCTTCCATTTGTGTTGCTGCACTTCCTATTGGAAAAAGTGGTGTTCTTAATGGAAGAAATGCAACTACTTATAATCTCAATAATAAAAAGCGTCAGAAGCAATTATCTGATTTTAGTGCAAATGTAATAGCAGACCAATCTATAGTTATTGATAACAATATAATTACTTCATATAATCCATCCACTGCATTTGATGTTGCTTTTACTCTATTAGAACTTCTTACTTCAAAAGAAAATACAACCAATATTAAAAGATTAATGGGATTTATAAAATAAAACTCCTAACACTTTAAACTTTTAAATCACCAGCCTTCTTTAATTTTAGTCGATTCATCAATTTTTATCGATATTTTTAAATTAAAGAGTACTTTAGTTAATAGGAGTTAGTATAATCATATACAAATAAAAAGAGGGTGACCCAAGTAGAAAATCTACTTGGGTCGCCCTTTTTTTTTATAAATATCTATCAATCTCTGCCTGTAATTTTTTCAGTGCCTTAGCTCTATGACTGATCTCTTTCTTTATCTCTGGAATCTCAGCAAAAGTTTTACCATATTTTTCAATATAGAAATGAGGGTCATATCCAAATCCATCTGTTCCCCCCGGCTTTTCTACTATTACCCCTTCTACCTCTCCCCTGAAACTATGGTATTCACCATTTGGTTTTGCTAGAGTTATAACACATACGAATTTAGCACTTTTATCCTCTTTTCCTTTTAGTTCCCGGATCAATTTAATATTATTTGTCTTATCTGTAGCATTTTCTCCAGAATACCTGGCTGAATATATCCCAGGAGCTCCTCCTAGAGCATTTACGCACAATCCGCTGTCATCTGCAATGACTGGCATACCTACAGCTTTGGCTATCTCTAAGGCTTTCTTCTGGCTGTTTCCTTCAAAGGTATCTTTATCCTCTACCACATCTGGAATTGTATATCCGTCATTTATGGAAAGGATCTCATATCCATCTAAGATTTCAGATATCTCCTTTATTTTTTTCTTATTTCCTGTAGCTAAAAATAATTTTTTCATCTTTTTCTCCTTGTATAATGAAATAGAGCTATATATGCACTATTTCTAGTTCATTTAATTTTTTAGTCTTCTTTATTGGCATTTATAAGGCACCAAATAAAAAGCACTCCCAGCCAAAATAACATTAGTATTTTTGTAGTATTAAACATAATTATCACCTCTCTATCTGTGGATATTCACAATTTGACAGCCACTGCAAAAATTAGAAAAACATTAATAATGATTTTTTATTAAAATTTAATTCAATATTTATTATTGCAACTATATTTTAATTATACCACATTAAAGGTTCGTAAAAAAAATATATCTCCTACAAATCAATGCAGGAGATATTTTTTTCTTTTTTTATGCTCTCTCTATTGCTTCGTTTTGTATTTCAAATAATTCCTTGATCCCTTTTTCAGCCAGGTCCAATAGGTCATTTAATTCCTTTCTTGTAAATGTAGTTTCCTCTCCTGTTCCCTGTACTTCTACAAATTCCATCTTAGAGTTCATTATTACGTTCATATCTACATCTGCACTTGCATCCTCAGTATATTTAAGGTCTAACATTGGAACTCCTCCTACTACTCCTACACTGATAGCAGCTACATTTGAGATTAATGGAGATTCTTCTAACTTACCATCTGCAACTAATTTATTTATTGCTATAGCAAGAGCTACATATCCACCAGTTATAGAAGCGGTTCTTGTCCCACCGTCAGCTTGGATTACGTCACAGTCGATGGTTATACTTCTTTCCCCTAGTTTACCCATGTCTAAACATGCTCTAAGAGATCTCCCGATCAATCTTTGGATCTCCATAGTTCTTCCACCTAATTTACCCATTGAAGCTTCTCTTCTGTTTCTGTCTTCAGTAGCTCTCGGTAACATTGAATATTCTGCTGTAAGCCATCCTTTTCCTGTCTTTTTTAAAAATCTTGGAACACTTTCACTTACAGATGCAGTACAAATTACCTTAGTATGTCCCATCTCTATCAATACCGACCCTTCAGCATGAATTGTGAATCCCGTTATTAATTTAACATCTCTTAAGTCATTGTTTTTTCTCTTATCGCCTCTTAAAATACTCATTATTTATTTCTCCTTTTATATAATAGAAAGATTACTTCGTAATCTTTTTATTAACTTTTTAATTAAATTCAAACTCAAAACCCTTTCCCCCTATTCGGGGAGAGGGCTAGAGGGTTACTCTTCTCCAAATTGTGTTTCATACAGCTTTTTATAGATTCCTCCATGGGATAACAATTCCTCATGACTTCCAGCCTCTGCTATTTTTCCCTTGTCCATAACTACGATCTTATCTGCATTGACTATTGTAGATAATCTATGGGCTATTACAAAGGTTGTTCTTCCTACCATTAATTTTTCCAGTGCGTCTTGAACCAGTCTTTCAGACTCTGTGTCCAGTGCAGATGTGGCCTCATCTAAGATCATGATTTCCGGATTTTTCAGGAGTGCCCTTGCTATGGCTATCCTTTGTTTCTGCCCGCCAGACAACAATGTTCCCCGTTCTCCTACCTCTTGGTCATATCCATTTTCAAACTCTATTATAAAGTTGTGGGCATTGGCCATCTTAGCAGCATTTATGACGTCCTCTTTAGTTACATCTCTTCCTGCACCGTAGAGGATATTGGAATAGATACTGCCGCTAAATAAGAATGTCTCCTGGGGAACTATTCCTATATGATCTCTTAATTCCTTTATTTTCAGGTCTCTTATATCCATACCATCTATAGTTATAGAACCTTCTTCAACCTCATAAAACCTGGGAATTAAGTTTACCAGGGTAGTTTTTCCGCTTCCGCTTCTACCTACCAATGCTACGACCTCTCCGGCATTTGCTTCAAAATTAATATTATCTATGGCATAATCCAAGTCTTTACCATATCTGAATTTTAAATCCTTAAATTTCACCTTAGGTGAAAGATCCCCGTAGTCTGCGGCATCTTTTTTCTCCACTACTTCCGGTACTTCCTCCAGGAGCTCCATTACCCTGTCAGCGGAAGGAATGATAGACATCAGTTCACTACCCCTTTTAATCACCTTTTTAAGCGGCTCAAACATAAGCCCCAGTGAAGTTAAAAATGAAGTAAGATCTCCAGCTGTAAAGTTAGCATCAATGATAACCTTATTTCCCCCATAGAGCAGTACTCCCACTACTATAGTAGTGGTTACAACTTCATTTATAGGTGAAATTCTGGCCTCTACCTTCTTATTTCTATATTCGGTATTCAATACTTCCATATTTTTTTCTTCATATTTTTTTATCTCATCCTGCTCAGTAGCAAATGCTTTTACCACTCTGATTCCAGATAGAGATTCCTGGATAAGGGAATTTAATTCCCCCCGCTGATCCTGCCTTTTTCTGGCAGTTTTCTTTATTTTTTTCAAAATTTTCTTTAAAATCATCATCATTGCAGGCAGTAACACCAAGGTCATTAGAGCAAGGATTACATCGATCCTGAATAATCCTATAAGAAGTACCGTTACAGTCAGGAATTCCGGCAGGATCTGAAACACCATAAACCCGATCTTACCCAGGTTATCTGCATCTCCGCTTATCCTTGCCATTATCTCCCCCTGAGGAGTTTTATCAAAATAAGAATGACTTAATTTATGAAGATGCCTGTAGATATCCTGCTGGATATCCCTGACAACCAACCTCGTTGTATAGGAAGAAAAAGTTTCCTTATAATACATGGAAAAACCCTTTATAACCGCTGAAATAACTAAACCACCGGACACCAGTAACAGCATCTTCGTATCTTTGGCTATGAGTACATTATCCATGAGGTATTTAGATAAGTATGCCGGTGCTGCCTTTCCCAACCCTACTATTAAAGATAATATCACTATCACCATAAATCTATATTTATAGTGCATTCCATAGTCAAACATCTTTTTTAGAGATGTTTTTTGAACTTTTAATTTCATTTTTTTCATATTATTTTCCTTCCAAAAAGAATTTAGCATACTTTTCTATTATATTATTTCCGCCTAGTTTTTCTATTATTTCACCTATCTGCTCCTCAAAATATTCCCTGTTATCTTCTATATTTTGTATAGCTTCTAAGATCTTATCTCTATTGCAGTCCCCTTGGAGAAGTTCTCTATAAACTTCCCTGTCCAGGGCTAAGTTAGGCAGAGATACATATTTTAATTTTAATATATATTTCCCTATAAGTCCGCTCAATCTGTCGATCTTATAGATCACAACCCCTGGCAATCCCAAAAGTGCCAATTCCAATATTACTGTTCCTGAAGCCGCTATGGCATATTTAGACCGCTTTACAACATCTCCAAGAGACGAATTATCTACGATCTCTAAGTTTTTATATCTGCTTATATCCAGATCCACCCACTTCAGATGTTCCATTTTAGCCAGTTTTAATATAAAATTTTCATTGGCAGATTTTTCCACAACTTCCAGCATTACAGGGAGGAGGTTCTGCACCTCTTTTTTTCTGCTCCCGGGGAGTAAAAGAATCTTCTCTCCCCTCTGATCTATCCGTTTATAGATATCCAAAAATGGATTCCCATAATAGACTACATCTATCCCATGTTTTTTATAAAAATCCACTTCCCATGGAAATATAACCACTATATGATCTACATGTCTTAATTTTTCTACACGTTTTTCTCCCCAAACCCAAACTTTAGGAGGTATATAATAGTATATCTCTATGTCCTCTACATGTTTTTGGAGAAGTTCCATAAATTTCAGATTAAATCCTCCATAATCTACTAGGATTACTTTTTTGATCTCCTCTTTTTTAATAAACTCTATATATTCGTAGATTTTATTCTTTAAAAATTTATACTTTTTTAAAGCTTCCCAAAAACCCATTACAGCTAATTCATCTATATCCTGTATAACAGTAACACCAGCTTTCTTGGAATGTTTACCTGCTACTCCAAAAAAACTGGCATTGTTGTCAATTTTATTCATTGCATTTACAAGATATGATAGGTGGAGATCCCCTGAGATCTCACCTGTGGAAACAAAATACTTCATACTGTCCCTCCTCTATACCCTCACTCCTACAATGAAAATGTTATTGTCATCTGCTAATTTTATACACTCTTCTTTGTCTAAAAACAACATCCTCTCAGCTTGCGCAACTATACCCTTTCCACCGATAGATATTATTTTTTTTATTGTATCCAAACCAATTGCCGGTATATCTACCCTCATATCCTGCTGGGGTCTGGCCATCTTCACCAGGATACAGTTATCCCCTGCATACTCATAGGCCCTTTCAATAGTTTTGTCGGTTCCTTCTATACCCTCCAGGGTAATGATAGAGCCATCTTTACAGACCACACACTGCCCTGCATCTATAATAGTCAGAGCCCGGGCCCCCTCTATACCTATTTTTATAGTTTTATTTTCATCCCCACTGGGGATAGTTTTTGTATATACTTTTTCAGAGAACATCATATCTTTCATAAGGTGGTTTTGAGGCAGTACTTTTATGCCATTTAACCTGAATAGAGAGATCACACCAAATAATAAAGTTTCATCTTTTTTATCGGGCATCTTCTTTAGAAGTTCCTCTCCTACTTCGTCTAAACAAAGGTCATTAAACAATATTTTTTTTTCAACCTTTCCCAGCATAACCATCTTTTGGATATTATTAGTCAATAAATATAGAAGTATTTTTTTCATCTCCCCTATATTCATCTCTATATAATTAGGATGAGCCTTTACCTTCTCTGATACTGTATCAAACAGCCCTATTGGATATGGATCTATCCCATATTCTTTAGCAGATTCTAAAAATTTTACCGGAAGATCTCCATTCCCTACAATAACAGCTATCTTCTCCATTATTTGATAATCCCCCTGCTGCTGTTTTTAATAAATTCTACAAAGTTTTTTACATACTCATTTTCACCATATGTTTCCTCTATCTCAGCTAGTGCATCCTTCAACAGCATCTTAGATCTAAATATTAATCTATATACTTTTTTTAATATGGATAAATCTTCCTTTGAAAAACCTCTTCTTGAAAGACCTACACTGTTTAATCCACGGGCTACTGCACGGGATCCCTCTGCTAAAATATATGGAGGTACATCCTGGACTATAAGAGACCCTCCACCGGTCATACTGTGGGCTCCTATATTACAAAATTGATGTACAGGGGTAAGCCCGCCTATAATTGCGAAATCTCCCACGGTTACATGCCCTGCCAAGGTTACATTGTTAGCCAAAATACAGTTATCTCCTACGATGACATCATGGGCTACATGCACATATACCATAAGCAGGTTATTGTTACCTATTACCGTTTCCCACTTATCATCTGTTCCCCTGTGGATCGTTACAAATTCCCTTATCTTGTTGTTGTCGCCTATTATGGTCTTAGTAGGCTCTCCCTTATATTTAAGGTCCTGTGACTCCTTTCCTATTGAAGCGTATGAGTATATCTTATTATTCTTACCTATTATAGTAATTCCGTCTATCACAACATGGGATTCAATTATGGTGTTATCCCCTATTACTACTTCGCTTCCAATGATACTGTAGGGACCTATTTCTACGTTTTTGCCAAGTACAGCTCCCTCCCCAATGATTGCGGTTTTATGTATGTTAGCCATGAATTTCCTCCCTACTTTTTCATAATAGCAAACATTAGATCTGCTGTGGCTACTACCTCTCCATCTACTTTTGCTACTCCTCTACCCTTTACTATAGATCTCTTAGCTTTTATTACTTCCACTTCATACACCAATCTATCTCCAGGTACTACAGGTTTTTTAAATTTTGCACTTTCAATTGAGGCAAAAAGAGGCGTAATAGGTTCATCATCTGCATTGACTAATAATCCCAGTGCTTGGGCCATTCCTTCTACTATTAATACTCCTGGCATAATTGGGAAATCAGGGAAATGTCCATTGAAAAACTCCTCATTTACACTTACATTTTTGTAGGCTTCCAAAGTAGTTTCTCCAATTTTTGTAACTCTGTCTACCAATAAAAACGGGTATCTATGTGGTATTCTTTTTTTTATTTCAGCTATATTCATCATCTTTTAATCACTCCTAGTTTTTAGTTAATAATTTTGCAAATTCTATATCCAGTGCATGTCCTGCTTTTATGGCGATTATATGACCTTTTATAGGCCTGTTCATTACTTTCAGATCACCTATTATATCCAAAATTTTATGCCTTACAAATTCATCCTCAAACCTAAGACCACTGGGATTATCCACACCATCTTTGTTAATTACTATGGCGTTCTCCAGAGTCCCGCCTAAGGCCAGGTTATTTTTTCTCAGATATTCCACCTCATAGTCAAATCCAAAAGTTCTGGCTGGTGCTATCTCCTCCAGATAATTCTCTTTGCTCAGATCTATTTCCAACATCTGTGTTTTTAAGAATGTATGATCAAATTTTATGGTATAAGTTATCTTAAATCCATCATGGGGCAATGCCACAATATGCTTGTCCCCACGAGTCAGGTGTACCGGCTCGGTTATTATTAACTCTTCTATCTCAGAATCCAAATCAAAGGTTCCTGTATCCCTTATTAATTCCCCGAATATTTTGGCACTTCCATCTCCAATGGGCAGTTCATTCCCATCGATCTCTATCATTAAATCTGTTATTTCAAATATCGATAGTACCGATAAAAAATGCTCGATAGTATGAATTTTAGCCTCATATTTATTTTTTAAATTTGTTCCACGGGTCAGATCAAAGGTATTTTCCAGGTCCATTATTACCTCATTCTCTCCCTCTTTTAGATCTACCCTTTTAAATATAATCCCGGTTTTTTCCGTAACTGGGATTAGTTTTATCTTTATCAATTCACCCTTATGAAGACCTATCCCCTCATAACTTATCTCTTTTGCAATGGTTTTCCTTCTCATAGTTAATCTCCCTATTCTTTGACCAAAAACTTTTCAGCTAGAACCAGGGGTAATTTTTTATCCCCATCTCTAAACCTGATTACTAGTCTTTTACCTGCTTCTACATCCTTTATAATCCCCGTACCAAACTTTTTATGGGTTACCTTTTCACCAATTTTAAACGGTGATTTTTCATCCACCTTAAAGTCTGCCTTTGTTATTAAGTTTAATCCTCCTAATTTACTTTCTTTCTTTTTAGGAGTAACCTTTGCTTTATTTATATAATCCACATACCTGTCATCTATCTCCTTTAAAAACCTGGAGGGATCCCTCATATATGAGATCCTTCCATATACCATCCTTTCAGATGCATGGGAGATATGTAATTTTTCCTCGGCACGTGTTATAGCCACGTAGCAGAGTCTTCTCTCTTCCTCTAAATCATCATCGGAAAAATCAGCCTTAGCACTTGGAAATAATTCATCCTCCATCCCCACCAGGAAAACTATTGGAAATTCCAATCCCTTGGAGTTATGGATCGTCATCAATTTCACATAATCTGTATCTTCCTCTAAGTCATCTGTAGCCGCTACCAATGCCGTCTGTTCTAAAAACTCTCCTACACTAATAAATCCTTCATATTGCTCCGAATCTTCCATCTCCTGTATGGAAGTTCGAAGTTCCCTTACATTATCCATCCTAGCTTCAAATTTTTCATCGTAACTAGTTAAATAATTCATATAGTTAGTTCCCTCTAAGATCATATCATATATCTCTGAGGCTGTTAGAAATTGACTTTCTTCCATTATATTTTTTAACATTTCATACAGTCTGAGCACAGTCACTTTTACAGCCGACCCCAGACCGGTTTCCTCTATCCTGCCCATGGCTTCAAAAAATATGATCTCATTTTCATCGGCAAAATCCCTGATTTTTTCAATGGTCTTTGCTCCGATTTTTCTTTTGGGAACATTGATTATCCTGAATAAACTAACAGTATCTTTGGGATTATTTATTACCCTCATATAGGAAAGGATATCCTTTACCTCTACCCTCTGATAGAACTGCATCCCGCCAAATATTTTATAGCTGATCCTATGTCTTAAAAAAGCTTCCTCAAATACCCTTGACTGTGCATTGGTTCTGTATAAAACAGTATAATCTTTATAGGATCTGCCGTTATTTTTACCCTTTATTATCTCCTGCAGGATATAATCTGCCTCTGCTCTTCCATCCGATGCAGAAAATATCTCAATTAAATGACCTTTTTCCTTCTCGGTCCAAAGGTTTTTACCCCTGGAAGTTGTATTTAATTTAATAATACTATTTGCAGCTCCCAATATATTCTGAGTAGATCTATAATTTTGCTCCAATTTCACTACCATGGCATCCTTATATTCCTTCTCAAAATCCAGGATATTTCTTATATTTGCTCCTCTAAACCCGTATATACTCTGGTCTTCATCCCCAACAACACATATATTTTTATGCTTTTTAGCTATCTTAGTTATTATCTGATATTGAATATTATTGGTATCCTGGTATTCGTCTACCATTACATATTCATACCTGCCCTGTATTTTTTCCAAAACTTCCGGGTCATCCAATAGTTTATTGGTATTTAGGAGTAGATCGGCAAAGTCCATAGCATTATTTTTTATAAGCTCCTGGGCATATTTTTCATACACAGCTGCCACAACTCTTGTATCGGCATTATAAACTTCCTTAGCTACATCTGAGGGCTCATCCCCATCTTCCTTATATTTGGATATCTTAGATACTACAGAGGCCGGAGTCAGCTGCTTATTTGTTACCACCAGCTCTTTCATCAATCTGCCTACTAATTTTTTCTGATCATCTGCATCATAGATATTAAAATTGGCATCATAACCTAATTTTGCAGCGTATACCCTGAGCAGCCTCACTCCAAATGAATGGAATGTGGATACCATAACTTTTTTAGCTTCTAAGCCTATTAAATTTTCTACCCTTTCTCTCATCTCTTTGGCTGCCTTATTTGTAAATGTTACAGCCAGGATCTTATATGGACTGATTCCTTTTTCCAGCACCATATGGGCTATCCTATATGTAACTGTTCTTGTCTTTCCGCTTCCTGCTCCTGCTAAGATCAAGAGCGGTCCATCTATTTTTTCTGCCGCTTTTCTCTGTTCGCTATTCAACCCGTTTAATATACTCATATTCCCACCTATACTCTTTTTTACATTCTTTCTAAATTATATCATATCTCTTTTTCTATTTCAATTTATCGTAAAACAGCCCTTGAATTAGTTCAGTTCAATTAAAATTTATATTGTGCAATCCATATGGATCGTTACATCTCCTACATCCTCAAATTTATTTAGAATGGAGTATTTTATATCATCGGACAGTTCATGTCCCTCATGGATGGTCATCTTTCCATCTAACCTGATGTGCAGTGACAGATAGATCATATTTCCCGATGTTTTCATCCTTATATCGTGGGTATTTTCTATAAATCCAAATGAATTCACATATTTATCTACCTCTTCTATTAATTTTTTATCCTGTACATCCATTAAGTTATTAGAAGTCTGAAAAATTATATGCAGTCCTTCCTTACCAATAATCAGCCCTACCCCTATACTGAGCAGAAGGTCAAATATCGGGTTTACATAGATCGATAACAGTATCCCTACCAAGACCCCTATAGAAGACAATACATCACTCTTATGCTCTCTGGCATCGGCTATAACAGCATCATTTTTTATCCTCATCCCCACATTATATTTATACCTGTATAATACATATTTAACAGCTATTGCGATCAGTACGATAACCAAGGTTATCTTCTCTGGGATTATTCGGACAGTTTCTCTGAAATAATCTCCTATATTCTCCACAATCAAACTGTATGCAGTGATCACCAGTATTACACCGATTATATTTCCGGCTATACTCTCTAATTTTCCGTGTCCATAGGGATGCTCCTCATCTGCCGGTTTGTTCCCCAGATATACCCCTACTAAAACTACGATGGACCCCACTATATCTGAAACAGAATGAAATCCGTCAGCGACCAGGGCTTTACTTTTTCCGATTATTCCAAAGAATATCTTTATCCCTGCTAAAAGCATATTAATTACAATAGATATAAGGGTACTTCTTATCCCATCTTTTTTCCTTTTTTCCCTGGCTGTAAGCCCATCTATCTTATATAGATTTCCAGACCACTCTTTGAACCCTACTTTTTTAAAAAATATGGCATTTTCTAAGTATCTGTCCAAGTAGATCTCATCTATTCCCTTAGCGGAGAGATAGTTTTTAATAAATTCTATTAATTTAGTCCCCGAGGAACTATATCTCCGGCTCTCTTCTATAAATATATCCTTTAAAACTTTATCTTTCCCCAATACAGCATATCCTATAATTTTTTCTTCAGATAAGATTATAAATACTGTATCATCTGAATCTGTTAAAATATCAGGATTCAATTCTTTTAATCTTTCTATAAATTTTGCCAAAGTCTTCCCTTTTAATATCCTATACATCTTTCCCTCCGTAAGAGTTGTTTTTATTTAACCTATTATAATACAATTTTTTAATTTACTCCAATTTATATTAAAAAAGGGGGATTCATAAGTAGATTTTACTTTGAAGCAACTACTAAATAATGTGTTTTTCTAGTCACTTAATTACTAGATTTAGTAAACAAAAGAGGCTGACCCAAAAGGGAAAGCCTCTTTTTGTTTTAATATCTTCTAATTTAAGATTATTTCAAATCATTTTTCATAATTTCCCCTACTTACTCATCGCTTTAATGGTTTTTAGCAGCACCTGAGGTTTATTAATTGAATCATAAACCGGCAAGACTTCCTTTCCAGTTTCAAAGAGTCCGTAAACTGCCGTTTGAGCACATCGTACAGAGTATTCAACTGTAAAGACACAATCTTTTGGAAGTTCAGCAAACTGTCCGAGAAAAGCAAAGTTTACTGCTCCTTCCGGCAAGACCTCGGGACGATCCCCCCTTGCACGGGGCATGAATAAACTGTCGATAAAAGGCATGGCTACCGGAATACAATTAATTGCCCCTAAATCTACAATGGGTTTCATTAAGTCTTGAATTTTGAGATGATACCATAGTTCTTCAAGGATCTCCTCACCGTTACATTCAGACATTTTTTTCTTTATATAATTCCCCTCTTTGTCGGGGTACAAACCATATCCCCAGAAGATCTTTACGTCATTTTGTTGGTTGGAAAAGTGTGGCTGACGGGCAATTACAATTGACATGAGCCAGTTGGAATCTGTCATAGTCACCAAACCGCCGGTTCCATCTATATTACCGGAAAATTTTTCCATATAATCATGAAATGTTCTATCCTTCAGTGTGGCAGTAAAGGAATACCATTTTTGTAAATCGATATTATCACTAAAAACTCCCGGGTTACCAAATCCTTTATCTTTTTTTGCTATTTTTTCCCAGAGCATCCACGCCCCTGAAGTTGATTTACCTTTTAAAACTGGAGGTTTTGTCCAAGAACCATTGTCTGTGCTCTCTGTGATAGAACCATTGGTTATAAATACATAATCATTTTCCCTCAAGATAATCTCATCTTTTTTTCCATTTTTATCAAAAATATGCAATACCTCAGCTATTTTTTTGTCAGCAGAAAAATTAAAGTCGATATCTACGACCTGTTTCTCCATCTCAAACTGAACTCCTTTTTCTTGAAGAAATCGCTTAAGGGGTATGACATCCGATTCATATTGATTATATTTAGTACGCATAATGCCTCCAAGTCTGGGCAGCCCGTCTACAAGATGTATAAAACGCCTCATATAACGTCTCATCTCTGCTAAACTACTCCATTTTTGAAATGCAAACATCGTTGTCCAGAGTTTCCAGTAATTGGTTTCAAAAAATTCTTCTTCAAACCAGTCCTCGATCCGTTTGTTGTCTAATGATTTTTCAGATGTAAGTGTCAACTTTAATAAAGAAATCTTTTCTTTTAATGAAAGTCCGAAAGATGTGAGGTCCATTTTTTCTCCATTTTTAAGTAAACGGGCTTTTGCATTTGAAACAAATTTAGAACTAAATTCAAAAGATTCATCTTTAACAGAAATATTCGGATCCTCATAGGATGGTATATTAGATAAAAGATCCCAATAACATTCAAAATGCTCCTCGTGCATCCTTCCGCCACGAACGACAAATCCATTTTCTGGGTCTCCCGCACCATCAAGGGCACCTCCTAAAATATTGTTTTGTTCCAATATATGAATATTTTTTCCGGATACCTCAGCATCTTTTATTAAATAAACTGCACTTGCTAACGATGCTATACCACTCCCTATAAGATATATTTTTGAATTTTTTGGATTTTTATTTTTTTCCCTCTGCATCATTCCAGCCCCCTTTAAGGTTCTTATTTAAATATGACATATAATCAAACCAATATCAATTAATATATATTTCAAAAAAAAACTAAAAAATCCTTTTATTTAAATAACCTCAGTTACCATCTGTAAAAAGACCTAAGGATTCCATTTTTAATAAAAAAATACAGGAAAGGAGATTTTATGCAGTAAATAAAAAAAATAAAAAGGAGGGAATAAATTGAAAGATGCTGTGGTTTTAAATAGAGAATTTTATATCCGGGATGGACATTCAGTGGCAAGGGAACTTTTGGGAAAGATCCTTGTCAAAAAGACAGGAAAAAATATCATGAGAGGAAGGATTGTAGAAACAGAAGCATACCTTGCTCCTGAAGACAGAGCCTCCCATGCATATAACAACCGATTAACAAAACGAACAAAAACCATGTTTATGGAAGGGGGACATTCCTACGTTTACCTGATATATGGTATCTACAGCTGTTTTAATGTCGTTGCAAACCTTAAAGGTATTCCACATGCCGTTTTAATCAGAGCCTTAGAACCATTAGATGGTATAGAATTCATGTATGAAAACAGAAGGTCTAAAACAGACCAGGAGCTTTTAAACGGACCGGGGAAATTATGCCAGGCATTTAATATAAACATAGACGACGATGGCTGCGATTTGACGACTGAAGAAAATTTATGGATAGAAGATGACGGCTATAAACCAAAATTCATAGTAGAGTGCAAAAGAATTGGGATAGAATATGCAAAAGAATACAAGGAAAAGCTCTGGCGCTTTTATATTAAAAACAATAAATTTATATCATAAAAAAAAGCCGTACATCGACCTTCGAAAACACTCCAACCACACGGCACCCTATTAAAAAACTCAAACAAAGCTACCCTATAACACCCAAAATAACCAACTTAGTGCTGCTTCCTTCCGGATCTGACACGGTTCACTGGCATTTCGCCGTATAGGACTCTATTCTCAACATTTTCTAACAGGACCTGCTATGACAGACCGATCCTCAGGTCGACATCACCTCTACTAAAGCGGATTGTAGATTACAAGGCACCGCTGGCTCCCCGGTTAGTACGACAAAATGAGTATATCATGGTTTTTATATTAATGCAAATTAATTTCCCAGATCGACTCAAAATTTAGAAGAATTAATACTTAATTATACATTACCGTTATATTTTAGTATAACCATTGTAATATCATCGGATGGTTCTGCCCCATCAACAAATTCTTTAATATCTTCTTTAATTACTTTTTCAATATTATATACATCTCTTTTATCTTTTTTCATTTCCGAAATTAATTTTTTGAGTCTTGTTTCCGAATATTGTTTATTTTCCTTATCCATTGCTTCTGTTACTCCGTCTGTATAGAGATATAGAATATCTCCATTTTCAAGTTTTAAATTTTCTTTCTTAAACTTAAATCCAGGTATTCCCCCAACAACAAAGTTTTTTTCCATGGATAAATATTCATATTCAGAGTTACCTTTTCTACAGATTAACGGTGGATTATGACCTGCATTTGAATACTCTACTTCCCCTGTTGCTATATTTAATATACAAATAAAGGCTGTAACAAATAAGCATTCATCATTATCTTCCACAAGCATATTATTTACATTAAACAGAACCTCCTCGGCAGAAATTCCTCTTAAAGCTTCATTTTTCATTAAAGTTTTGGCAATAACCATAAACAATGAAGCAGGTACCCCTTTGCCGGATACATCGGCAATAGAAAAACAAAGTCTATTTTCATCAATCAAGAAGAAATCATAATAGTCTCCCCCAACTTCTTTTGCAGGTTCCATACTGGCAAAAATATCAAATTCTTTTCTGGTAGGAAATGGGGGGAAAATTCTTGGAAGCATACTTACCTGTATTCTTTTTGCAATCTCAAGTTCATTTTCAATTTTTTCCTCAGCTGCAGCAGTCTCTTTTAATTCATATATATATAGTTTTAGATCCCTTGTCATTTTATTAAATGATTCGGAAAGGAGCTGTATCTCATCGCCTGTATTAATTTCGATGCTTTCATCCAGGTTACCTCTCCCTACAAATTCCGCATAATTTACAAGTTTGATAATAGGGTTTGAGAGTTTATTGGACATTTTCACTCCAACAAATATTATTATTATTATCAGTATTAGATATGCGATCATCATATCTCTCAGGGCACTATTCACTGCTCCATCAATCTCGGTGTCCCTGTGTTCATGAATTTTTTCAAAGGTATTTTCAACTATATCTGCACTGGCGGTTATTTTGTCAGCGGAAATCTCAACTGCAAGACTCCATCCGGTACTGAGAATTGGTGCATAAGCTAAATCCTTTTCCTTCCCACTATCATCATAGTATCTATCAAAACCTGTTGCTCCAGAGATCATTTTTTCAACGATCCTTTTATAATCTTTGTTTTCAGTCTCTAATAAATTATAACTGTTCTCATAGACAAACTGAATTTTCTTGCCAGAATATGCAATTACCTTTCCTTTTTTATCAATTATATAGGCAGTCCCTATATCCTTTACCTGAGTGTTTATTATTCCCAACAATGATCTGACGGTTATATCGGAAGCGACAACACCTACGAAGTTTTCCTTATTGTCATATACTGCCTTGTAACAGGTCACAATTATTTTTTTACTCATATCATTATAACGGTCAGGAAAAGGCGTTGCGTCTATATAGGGAGTTGTCCACCCGAGGTCTTTTGTCTTCAGCGCTTCCCTATACCACCCTCTCTTTCTTGGATCATAATCCTTTACCAGTGTAGACCGCCAGGGAAAGCCTTTGTATATTCCATCCTCTGTCCCTATGTATACCGACAATAAATTCTTATCATTTGAATAGATCGGCCTGAAAACATAATCCATATTACTCAAAAGATCTATCTGCTCCTTCATAATATTTCTGGAGATACCCGGGGGTAAATTTACAACTGAAACATCTTGAGGATTCTCAGGCTCCACCTCCCTATAATATGTATCTACATATTTAAACATAGTCGGATCAGAAAAAATAACTTTTGCATACTCACTCATAACATTAACACCAGATTCCACTTTATTAAACAAAGAATCAGAATAATCAGCCTGAGATTTTACAAGTGCACGCATATACCCTTCAGTATCCGATCTGAGTATTTCTCTACTCTTTGAAATAGATTCATCCCATACTTCCTTACTGGATTCCAAAGAAGCCTTCGCTTTCATTTTTATATCTATACTGGTAATCAATAAAAATATAAGCAGAGAGATGGAAGTCATTCCCAATAATAATGACAGTATCTTTGTTTTTATTGCTTTTTTATTTATCGACATTTTAACCAACTCCAATATCCATACTACCATCAATAATATAGAAGATTTAAAGTAACTTTTTAGTCAAAGTAAGTATATTTTGTTCATCTTCCCTTTTATAATGAACTGTATCCATAATATTTTTGATTATGAAGATTCCAAGTCCCCAATCCTTTATTTCCTCTAGCGGCAGTGTAATATCAGGATCCTCTTTTTGCAGGGGATCAAAGGCAGTTCCTGTATCAATTATTTCTATGAAAATCGTATCATTGTTTACGATTTTGCAATCAATTTTAAGTTCTCCACTTTCTTTACCATATGCATAATTTATAATGTTTATAAATGCTTCCTCACTAACTAATCTCAGTTGATAATCTATTTTTCTATTTTTAACTATTCTCTTAGCTTGTAAAAGAATAAATTGTATCATCTCTTCGAGATTATCCATCTCTGCCTTAAAAAATTTTTTTGACATATTCATCACCATAGTTTTCAGAATAAATACAATATCTATTAATAGGTATCCTTTTTCAACGATGAATTCTAATTTTTCACCTGTATTTATCTCAATTAATTATTGTTCTTTTTTGAAATTAAGACAATTACAGATCTAGACCCCACCAAGATTTTCTTTTGATTTTTCAGTTTTTGTTCCTTCCCTTGAGGCCAGAAATCCTCTCCACTGGGCATATCCGTGTTGACAGCTACATACCAAGACTTTTCCCCGGGGAGTACTGGAAGTTCAAATCCATGGGTCTTCCAATGGGAATTCATAGCCATATAAATAAATTCGTCATCTTCAGTTCCATACTTCTCAGCAGACCCAAAAAACATTACTCCTACCGTATATGATAGAGAATCATAATTAAAATTCCACGCTTTGGTTCCATGCCATGAAATCTCAGGATACCCTGCGTCAGTATGATAGCTGTCAAATCTGGTGACCCTTAAAACAGGATATGCTTTTCTAAAGGCTATTATATTTTTAAAATATGAAAAAAGATCATTATTTTCTTTTACTAAATCCCAATTTAACCATGAAATCTCATTGTCCTGACAGTAAGCATTATTATTCCCAAACTGGGTGTTTCCAAATTCATCCCCTGAAAGGATCATTGGAATCCCGCGGCTAACAAGCAGCAGAATTATTGCATTCTTTATCTGTTTTTTCCTCAGAAAATTAATATCCGGGTCATCTGTGGGACCCTCCCATCCGCAATTCCAGCTTTCATTGTCATCTGTGCCGTCACAATTGTCTTCTCCATTTGCAATATTATGTTTTTCATTGTATGAAACAAGATCCATCATAGTAAAACCATCATGGCAGGTGATAAAATTTATGGAAGCTGTGGTACCTCTATTTTCCCATCCATAAAGATCGGGTGATCCCTGGATTCTTTCAATCACTTTTTTAACCGCCCGTTTATCTCCCTTTAGGAATTTCCTGATATCATCCCTAAATTTCCCATTCCATTCTGCCCACCTTCCCCAAGAAGGAAATGAACCCACCTGATAGAGACCACCGGCATCCCATGCCTCTGCAATAAGTTTACATTTCCCTAAAATCGGATCAAATGCCAATGTTTCCAGCAATGGAGGATTTGCCATTGGTGCTCCCTCTTGATCTCTTGAAAGAATAGAAGCAAGGTCGAATCTGAATCCATCAATATGGTATTCAGATGCCCAGTATCTCAAACAATCCAGGATCATATTCCTGACTATGGGATTATTACAATTTAGTGTATTCCCGCACCCGCTAAAATTATAGTAGTGTCCTTCCGGAGTCAGCAGGTAATAGGTTTTATTATCATGTCCCTTAAAAGAAATATAAGGTCCATCCTCATTTCCTTCAGCTGTATGATTAAAGACAACATCAAGAATTATTTCTATACCATTTTTATGTAATTCTTTTATGAGATTTTTTAATTCATCAACTTCCATTCCAAATTTACCTGTTGCAGCATAGCCGGCTTTTGGCGCAAAAAAACCTACGGTACTATAACCCCAGTAATTCATCAACTTTTCCCCATTTTCTTTTGAAATTTTTGAGTTTTCAAATTCATCAAATTCATATATAGGAAGAAGCTCTATACAATTGATTCCCAGTTCTTTCAAGTAAGGGATTTTTTCAATAATGGCAGCATAAGTACCAGGATGCTTTACTTTTGAAGTCTGGTGTTTTGTATAGCTTCTTACATGTAATTCATAAATAATTAAGTCTTCCATTTCCAGTTCCAGGGGCTTTTCGCCCTCCCATTCGAAATCATCAAAAAAAATTCTAGACCTATGCTGGAAGGGATTATTCCAGTCTGGTTCTATCCCCCAGATTTCTCTTCCGCCGGCAGCTTTTGCATATGGATCCATCAATATTCTTTCTTTGTTGTATAGGTGCCCCTCTGCAGGATCATATGGTCCATCCACTCTATATCCGTATTCAATATCTTCAAAATCAAGATCAAAAACAGTCATTGCAAATACATTTCCAATTCTGAATTCTTTAGGGAAGGGTATTATCGCAAAGGGTTCTTTTTCTTTTTTATTAAATAAAACCAAATCACAGCTGGTTGCATATCTTGAAAATACCGAAAAATTAATTCCTTCTGGAACAATAGTTGATCCAAAAGGCAGGGCCCTTCCTCTTCTAAATTTTATTCCATTTTGCTGGTGAGTAGGAAATACATCTATTCTTAGCATTCCTCCCCTCCCTTTCGTAAGAATTCAAGTGCCTCATTTATAGTATTAAAAGATCTGAAAATATTACCAAAACCTGTCATTTCCATCACATCACCGACTTCTTCATTCATTTCTACAAGCACTCCATTTCCACCCTTTGCTCTTAATGTTTTCGCTACTATCATCAAAACTCTTAAACCTGCACTTGACACATATTCGCAATCTTTCATATCAATAATCAGCTTGGTATTTTCAGTTAATTTCTCCATAGTTTCATCTTTTACCGAAGACGCAGTATTTCCATCTAATCTTCCAATAAGACTTACTATATCGACATCTCCTCTTTTTTCAAAATTAATTTTCATTTTTTCCCCCCTTATTGCGGAAGTAATCTTCTTTTGTACTTTAAGTTTTTTATGTTTTTTTGGGTATTTTCACCACTATATTTTTTGATTTTAAAATATACTTATTAACCAGACTTGTGCAAATTTTGTTTCTTATTTGTTTAATTACCTAAAACAAATGATTATTCCTTCAAAAATAAATAAAAAAATAGTTAAATCCTAAGGTAATATTACGGTAACGACATAAAACACCAAAGGAGTTGCCTGTTCAATAGATATATCTATTATGAAATAAAGGAAGGAAAATAAAAAAGGAACTCCTATTGAAATTAAGAATTCCTGCATAAAAAATACTGATTTTGTGATACAAAATTTTATTGAATTTTAAAATTTGCACAGGTCAAGTTATTAATATATATTTCATCATAAATTTAAGATTGTCAAATAAATATACCAACCTTTATCCGGATAGAGTATTTCGGAACTTTCATTTGAATTTTTTTATTTTTATAGAGGAATTTATTATTTAATCAGGTAGGTTATATCTGAGGGTAACTTTTTGATAATATGATCATTATAAAAATAAAAGGAGGGATTTTAATGTCGGAAATATTTATTAGTGGCGAAGAAATATCTGCAATTTTTGAAAGAGCTGAACTTTTAAGAAGCGGGAAAATAATTGTATTTACTGGTGACCAAGTTACAATAGATAAATTTAAAGAGGTTTTAGAAAAACCTATTTACTCTTTGGGAGAAGAAACAAAAAATTGTAGTTGGGGTAAAAAACTAAGATGTGCTGCATTCTTAGCAGCGGCCGTGTCTGCTTGTGGAGGACCGGATAATGTACCTGGTATTATTACTGTTTTAGGTGAAACAGCAGTCGATTGTATAGATTGTTTATAAAAAATAGGTGTATACTTTTAAAGTAAGGATGGGGTGAAATTATGTTGGAAATAATAAAAACAATAATTGTTGATAAATCATTTTTTTTTAATGGTCTTTCAACGAAAGGAGATGAAATTTATCTTTCTTATGTATTAAAAGCTCATTTAGTAGAAAATAATGAAATTTATTTAGAAGGAACAGGAATGACAGGAACGGTAAATTTAAATTTAATATCAGATCAAAGAGAGACAATCCAAGCAAATTTAAGTGATCATATAGAACTTTCTAAAAGCAGCGGTGAGTATAAAGAATTTTGGGAAGAGGGAGCCAGGAAATGTGAAGAAGCATTATCTTCATTGAATAATATTGAAAAAACATTAGACAAATATATTGAATAATTAAAAAGGAGGGAAAATGAAAAAAAAATTTGAAGATGCTGATTTAAGTGAAACTGATTTACGTGATGTTGATTTAAGCGGCAATGATTTACGGGGGGCTGATTTACGTAAAGCTGATTTACGTAAAGCTAAGTTAGTTGCTACTGTTTTAAGTGGTGATGATTTACGTGGAGCTGATCTACGGGGTACTGATTTACGGGGCACTAATTTACGGGGGGCTGATTTACGTAAAGCTAATTTAAGTGGGGCTGATTTAAGCGGGGCTGATTTAGATGAAGCTCATTTACAAGATGCTGATTTACGCAGTGCCAAAGTTAACGGTGTAGACTTTAGTCATACATTAGGCTTAACCCGAAAACAGATTTTATCTACTAAAAATCCAGAAGAGGCTGTTTGGCCTGAAAAATTTAAAGAAATCTTAGATAGCGATAGTTGATAGGAAATCCAGAAAAGACACTAATTTTAGTGTCTTTTTATTTAATATCCATATCTCGATTAGTGTAGATTAGTGGCAAAAAGATTATCCTATAAGATGACAAAGAATAAAAAAAGATTAAGTTCAATCCTGATATTATTGAACTGGATTTTTTTGGTTTTATAGCCATCCAAACAAACTAAAAATTACAGGAAATAATAAAGATGGCAGTAAATTAAGACTCCTAATATTGCTTATTTTTAATATATTTAGTCCGCTAACCAGAATAAATATTCCTCCTAACAGTGTGATTTCTATTAAAAAACTATCTGTAATAAAATTGGAAAACATCTTCGCTAAAAAGAATATTGATCCTTGTATTATAAGCAATGGAAATGCTGAAAAGGATATTATTTTGCCAAAAGTTGAGGCAAAGAAAAAGGATGCTACTCCTGATAATATTGCATTTGCAATTAGAAGGGTGTTATCGTTATTTAGTGCACTCTGAATAGGGCCTAAAATAGACATGGACCCCAAAGAAAATAAAAATATACATGTCAACAGACCTTCCATTCCACTTCCTCTTTTCTTTTCTGTAAATTTCTTGATTGATCCTTCTAAATTTATCCATTCTCCCAGCAAGGATCCCAGAGAAAGACTTATAATAAATATTAAGGGTTTTTTGATCAATGGGAAAACTTGCGCAATTGTCCCTATACCTATGGTTAAAGCTACAAGCCCTAAGGCTGTCATTGTTCCTTCCCTATATCTTACATCAATTTTTTTACCAAATAATGAACCTATAAACCCAGCTCCTACAATAGAGGCTGTATTTATCATAATCCCTGTCATTTTTTTCCTCCCTCATTTAAATTGTTATATCCGAAAAATTATAAACCCTCCAGTAACTGGAGGGTCAACTTTTTTTTACGGGGATTTCAATTTTTCTTACATATTCATTTTTTTCACTGGTTGCAGAATTACTTATTATAGCTCTTTCAAAGGCAGGACCTATAAGTTCATATCCCATGTTATCTATATAATCCAATATTTTAGGATAATAATTTTTAGATTCTTCGATACTGCCCCTATAATATAAGGAAGCATAAGTTCCACCTGGAAGAGTTTCAAAACCATCTATGGATTCCAAATCATCCAATAAAAAATACAGGGCATCATATTCACTAAAATTTCTTAGGTTAAGTCTGTCCTTATTTAATACGACTCCTACCTTGCCTAAGGCAAAAAGGTTTAATTTCTTGAGTTTTATCTCAAATTCTCTAACGGCAACTTCCAGATCTTCTTTTTTTGAAAAATTTCTCGACAGCCTGGCTATGTTTCTTGGAGGAAGTTCTTCTAGGGTATACTCTTCTTTTCCAATCATACTTTTCCCTATTTTTAGATTTTCTACTCTGAATTCAACCTTTTTCTTAAGAAACTCTAATTCCCTTATTTTTTCATCCAAATTTGACTGGTGGCCTTCTAAAAAACTTATTATATTATCAACAGTCATATTCTCCAGCGTTTTTTTTATATCTTTTACCGGCATTTCCAAGTGTCTCATATAGGTTACCATAGTTAAAAGTTCAAATTGATCTGCTGAGTAATATCTGTATCTATTTTCCGGGTTGATATGGTCTGGTTTGAAAATACCTGTTTCATCATAATATCTCAGTGTTTTTATACTTATTCTAAAAAGTTTTGAAATTTCTCCGATTCTGAACTTATTTTTCACGATCCTTCCTCCGTAGTGTTTTATCGATATACTTCATCTAAGAATAACCCAGATTCAGTATAAATTCAACAAAAAGAGCTCCCTATATTATGTCTGGGAACTCCTGATATACTATGCCTGTTCTATTTCATTAGGTTTTTCAGTCTCAGTCTTAGGATTCATATAATTTTCCTCATAATCAGCCAAAGAATCTAAAGCTATTTTACCTAAAGGAACTATGGCAAAGAGGTTTAAGACTGTCATAAGTCCGACTCCCATATCTGCTAGAGCCCAAACAAACAGATACTGGCTTAAGCCCCCTGCAAACAGCATAGAAAGAGCAAAGGTTTTATAGAGGTTCTGAGCTAATTTCCCCTCAACAATAAAGGAAACATTGGATTTTGCATAGTAAAGAATACCTAAAAAAGTACTAAAAGCAAAGAGCAGGAGAACGATGGCAATAAATATAACTCCGAATTCACCCAGATGATGCCTCATGGCAGCCTGTAAAAGACTCATCCCTGTTTTCCCTTCAGTAGTAGTTTTATCTGCTAATAATATAACGAATGCAGTGGCACTACAAATAACAAGGGTATCTATATAAACTCCTAAAGACTGTATTAATCCTTGTTTTGCAGGATGGCTGACCTCAGCAGCAGCAGCGGCACAGGGTGCACTTCCACTCCCGGCTTCATTGGAGAATAATC